>JBGOYX010000015.1:0-8586 GCA_041479865.1 Minisyncoccia bacterium | reverse complement strand
CTATTTCTAAATCATTTGAATTCCCGCTGACAGATTTTGAAATTTCAGTGGAATCGGAAAAGAAAATAATCTTAGATCCCCCATTCTGAAGTTTAACAGTAATACTTTTGTCATCTTTAGCAATAATTTCACCATTAATAAGGTTCATTCCACTTCCTTTACCGTTTGATCCTGGGCTTCCCTGAGGAAGTTGCTGATTATTTTGGAAATTTTGACTAAAATTTTTAGGGGAAAAATTTTTACTCTGGCCGTATTTCATTCCTCCATAAAACGCTCCACCAGCAACTATAATTACTGCTACAAAAAAAATTAATAATGTTTTTTTCATGGTTTTTTATTGATTTAATTTTAATGATATATAATCGTTCGACGAAACGATTTTTTTACCCTTCGATATACTCAGGGTAATCCTGAGCTTGTCGAAGGATTATTCGTATCTTAACGCCTCAATAGGATTGAGTCTTGCCGCTTTTTGAGCGGGCCAATAGCCAAAGGCAATTCCAATAGCAGCAGATACGCTAAAAGCTAAAATAATTGAAAATAAAGAAATCTTAGTTGCCGTATCGGTAAAAAATGTTATTCCAAAAGCTATTGCCGCCCCCAAAATTATTCCAATAATACCGCCAATAAAAGTAAGCATCACAGCTTCAGTCAAAAATTGTAAGTTAATATCTAATCTTTTAGCTCCAATAGCTTTGCGAAGACCGATTTCACGCGTCCTTTCGGTAACCGTTGTCATCATCATATTCATAATGCCGATACCGCCGACAATAAGCGAAATTCCAGCAATTGATGCCAGTAAAATAGTCATCGTTTCGGTTATTGAAGAAGCTGCTCCTAAAATATCTTCTTGGCTCATAACGCTAAAATCAGCCGATTCAGCATCTGCGATATTATGTCGTTCTAAAAGCAGATTGGTAACGCCGGTCTTTACCTGGCTCATCATTTGAGAACTTTCAGCCTGGACATATATTGATGAAATATTTTTGGAGCCAGACAAAAATTTCCTCGCAGTTGTTAAAGGAACATAAATAATATCATCTTGACTGCCAAAACTAGTCCCGCCCTTGGATTTCGTTACGCCAATAATTTTAAATTTTATATTATTAATTTTTATTGTTTTACCAACCGGATTTGAATCTTCTCCAAAAAGATCGTCGCGAGCTGTCGAACCCAACACTGCTACTTTTGAATAAGAAGTAGTATTTTGGTCGGATATAAAAGAACCCTGCTCTATTTCAACATTTCTTATTGTTGTATAAGAAACAGTCGTGCCGATAACCTGAGTGTTGGTATTAGTTCCTTCGGCAACAATTTGATAACGCGAGGAAGTTTGTGGAGCTACCGCTTCAACAAATGAAACCTGACTAAGTATGGCTTCAGCATCTTCAATGGTCAAAGTTTGGGCCGAACCCCGGCTACCTGACACCTGAGAGAAACTCCTTTGAAATCCGGGCATGACTGTAAGTAAATTCGATCCCATCGACTGAATATTCTCTTCTATTGAACCTGTTGCTCCTTGTCCAATTGAAATCATCGCAATAACAGAACCGATGCCAATAACAATACCCAAAATTGTCAGGCCTGACCTGGTTTTATTAGCAGAAATAGCCAAATATGTTTCTTCAAATAGATCTCTAATAAGCATTTTTATTATTCAAGAAAATACTATGAACGTAAGTCCATAGTAGATTCATTCTTTAATTTGTTGAATAATTTTAGGGTTACTGTTAACTATATCTTCAATTATTTCCCCGTCTTTGATGGAAATTATTCTTTTGGCTTTTCCGGCAATATATTTTTCGTGAGTAATTAAAATAATTGTTCTACCCTCTTTGTTCAAATTTTGGAAAGTTTCAAGAACAATTTCACCAGTTTTGCTATCAAGATTGCCCGTCGGTTCATCGGCAAAGATAATGGTTGGGTCATTAACCAAGGCTCTGGCAATAGCCACTCTCTGCATTTCGCCCCCTGAAAGTTGATTAGAAAGATGATAAAAATGTTTTTCTGCTAATCCCACGCTTAATAAAGATTCTTTGGCGATTTCTTCTCTTTTTTCCTTTAGTACGCTGGCATATGCTAAAGGTAATTCCACATTTCGTATAACCGTGGTTCTTGGTAAAAGATTAAAAGCTTGAAAAACAAAGCCAATTTCTCTTCTGCGAATATCAGCCAATTCATCGTCAGAAAGCTTAGAAACGTCTTTTCCTTTAAAAAAATATTGGCCGCTGGTCGGAGCATCTAAACACCCTAAGATATGCATTAAAGTTGATTTACCCGAGCCCGAAGGCCCAATAATCGCCACAAATTCACCTTCCTTAATAGAAAAAGAAATGTTTTTTAGAACCTTGGTTTCAACATCGCCCGATTTATAAACTTTGGTAATACCTTTAACATCTATCATTTTAATTTATCTACTAAACTGCATCATCTGAAATCCCTCATTTTGAGTGGTTCTGGTTTGGGTAGCCTGATTTGTACTTGAACTAACCGTTGAAGTAACGACAGTATCGCCTTCTTTAAGACCGGAAACAATCTCAGTGGAAGTATCGTTAGATAGTCCAATTTCCACAGTCTGCTGCTTTACTCCTCCCGTTGCTTCTGTTAATTCAACATAATAAGAATTTCCCTGAGATTTTACTGCGCTGTTTGGAACGATTAAAACGTCTTGTTTAGCATCAGTAATAATATCTGCTGTAATACTCATACCCGATTTAATTCTTTCATCTTGAGTATCAAGACCAATTTTAATTCCATAACTCACCACCCCTTGAGAAACTTCACCTTCCGTATCAATGCTCAAAACTGTCCCAGTAATGCTTATATCTTCTAAAGCATCAAAAGTGAGGGTCGCTTTTTGTCCGACTTTTACTTTCGCAACATCAACTTCATTTAAAGTAATTTCGGCGATTTTCTGTGTTGTAATAAGGGTGGTGAGAGTAGTCGCCGAAGAAACCGAATCGCCTTTTTCAACATCTATAGTGGCGATAACGCCGTCAAATGGGGCACGGATGGAATAATTAGCGAGGTTTTCTTTTGCATCGCTGAGATCGTTCTCTTTTTGTTCCACTAAAATCTCTGCCGATCTAATACTATAAGGAACGGAACCAATACTTACTTCAATAGTATCTTTATATGAAAGAAGGTTACCAAAATGGCTGTTGATTTTAGTGATATAACTGTTGAGATTGGAAATATAAGTATCTACTGTTGAACTCACGGTCAAATTCTGGCCATTTAAAACCTTTTTATAAGATTGAACTAGGTTATAAGTATTTTTTACCGCCTCTGACACTTTTTGGGTTGTTTGGTAAGTTTCGTTAATAAGTGATTTAATCGTCTCTTGGTCTGAAAATCTGCTTACTGATTTATAATCATTAAAGTTTTGTTCATATAATTTTTTGGCTTCCTGATATGAGTTATAATAAATATCGTTTTCGTAAGAAGAAGATTTTTTACTGTCGTAGGGTTCTATATAATATTCATAAGTATCAAGGTTCCATGAGCCCGTACTTCCAAGACTGTCATCAAAGAGCACATCTTTTAGCCCCGACATAATACCAGGCAAATCAACAAAGACATTCGTTATCTCGTTAAATCCATCGTTATAGGTTTTTTTAAGATCGCTTTCTGCTTGAGATAGCGAAATTTGGGCGGTTTCAAGATTTATTTCCGCGTTTCTTACCGCTTTTTGGGCATCACTATCATTAATTTTTACTAAAAGTTTGCCATTTTTTACCTCTTGGCCTTCCTCTACGCCAACATAAACCACATCGCCGGATACTTTCGGTTTAATATCTATTTGATTAGAATTTGAAATCTGGCCGCTACCAGAGACCGAAACCACAAGGGTGCTTTTTTCAACTGCCGCCGTTACATAACGAGTTCCTTGTCCTTTATCCTTAAATGATTTATAGCCAAAATAACCACCCACTATTAAGAGAATAATTATGCCTGTAATAATTTTGCGTTGTGATATGATTTTTAAGATTTTTTGCAACATAGGGAAAATAACGATTAAAAATTACGACTGCCCGGGCGAGGCGGAAGCATGTTAAAGGAAGTTTCTCCGGGACTCGGCAAAAGTCTGATAAACTTTGCCTCCATTTGACCAGCATCATTCGGCTCACCTATCACGACAATATAATCATCTACTTTAAGGTCGGTGATTTTTATAATTTCACGGAAGCGTTCAATAATGGTGTCGTCTTTTATTAGCACTATTTTCTCCACATTATCGCTCCCTTTAATTATAACAGTTGAACCGTCAATTTTTATTATTTGTCCAAATACGCCGTGTGCGCCAATGAAATCTTTTCCTGGAAATTTTTGCCATTCTTCAAAGAAACCGCCTTGCGGTCCAGCAAAATTTTTATGATATTGCTCAGCCCAACGATAGGAAAAACTGGCTTTCTTCTCGCCAATAAATACACCTAGACCAAATATTAAAAAAACTATTACAAAACCAGTCAATCCAACAATGACCCACTTAAGAACATCGGGATTTAACCCATTACCCTTTCCTGAAGGTGAGGGGTTTATTTTTTTATCTGAACTATTGTTTTGTTTTTCTAAGTCCATATTTTTTTCTTTTAATATTTTGATAAAATTTATCAACTAATTAAAACTATGCGCTATATATTCAAATAACAATCTTTTTTTGTATAAAAACAAACGAACTGTAAAAAGAAAAATGGCTATATTTATGATAAACACTACAAGCCCCATAATTGGTATTGATTCAAGAATGGCTAAACTGAATTCTTTCCAAAGAGTAAAGAAAACGCCGAAATTGCTGACGGCTGCGGAAAGAAATGAAAGAGTGCCGAAACTTTTCACTTGATCTGTAAGTAAATTCCAAGAAAATGGCATTGCAATAAATGAAATAATTAAAAGAGAGAAAAAGCCAAATAATAATCTTTTCGTTTTCTGTAGTTCCTGTTCTCGTCTAATCGCAAGAATTATCCGTTCGAAAAGACCGGCTGGCGGCTCCGGCAGTGCAAGGTGGCTAAAGATTTTTTCGTAGTCTTTGCGCATAAGCCGATAAATTTACTAAAAATAGCATCCTGAATATTAATACGAAAAAAGGATGCATTTTTGTGCATCCTTTTTTCATTAAGGCCTTAGGTTATTTATAAAAGTTTTGTTAGAAGTTTTTTGAGTTGAATAAGAGCTCTCCTATGTTGGCTTGTTGCGGTGTTAAGGGGTTCTTTTAAAACTTCGGCAATTTCTCTGAAAGTGAAATGGTCATTATAACGAAGAAATAAAACCATGCGGTAGTTTGGCGATAACTTTTCCATCGCTGAAGTTAATATTTGGGCTATGTTTTTTCTTTCAAAAATCTCATTTTGTAAAGGAGTGGAGTCGACAATTTTTTCAATAATCATATTTTCTTCCCTTTCATTCTCAAATTCTGAAAATGGTATAGATTTTTTCTTCCTGAGGAAATCAATACAGGCATTTTTGGCAATGCTGAAAATCCAAGTTTTGAAACTTTTTGTTTGCTTGTCCCGTAGGGTCGCATAGCGACTCCTACTGGGATCAAATTTCTTAAGATTTCGCCACACCCTCACAAAAACATCCTGAGTAATGTCTTCTGCTTCCTCCTGTTTTCCAATATATCTGTAAATAAAAATGTAAATCGGCTTAAGATAACGGTTAACAAGGACGTCAAAAGACTTCTCTTCGCCGGAAAGATAATTATTTATAAGAATTTGGTCAGTTGGCTCCATATATTGATTAAATATTAAAAAAACCTAAAAGTCAAACATAGTCCACAATTATTATTACGAATTTGTACCCCATTTTATTTCATTTTTCAAATTAAATACCGCTTTCAAGCGGTATTAGTAATTAGAAATTAAATTTTAAGGGGGATTTCGATGATTTTGGGCTCCCCCGCTGACCCGTCTCGGTCAGGGCTATTATTTTTTCTTTCTGATAAAGTCAGATATTTTTCCTAATAATTCTGCGCCAAAACCCACCATTGTTCCTATGATTGCGCCCTTTCCAATAATATACCAACTAAATCCATGTCCACGGAAAAGATAAAAAATAGCAATTATTAACCCCAAAATAATTCCTATCGTTAATCCTCCCCAAACAGCGTTTCGACTTCGCCAATAAATAGTCAGTAAAATAATGGCTATTATTCCGAGAATAATCCAAATATTTAAATTTGCCATATTTTATAAAATTTTTTATTTGCCCTAATAGTTTATTTTTCTAGTACTCTTTTGAGAATAGCGCTTACTCCCTCTGTAATATTTTTTATAAGGATTGCGAAGTACCCAAAAAGACACGAGGCGAAAATAAATATTAAAATAAAATCGCCAATATTCAAAGCCTCCCCTTGCGATATGTAGGTCCATCTAATCGAAATGAAATAATAACCAATTAGACCTCCCAGAAAAAAATTTACAAAGCCATTCCATATCTCAACAAATTTCCATTGCCATGGTGCATTTTTTAAAGGTTCTTTTTTATCTTCTTTATAATCATATCTACTGGATACATTCCCATAGTATTTTATAAAACCGAAAACTACGCTTATTACAAATATTATTGATATAATGATCAGATTCATATATTTATTTATTAAAAATTATACGTCTCGGTCTCTCGATACCGAGCACTAGACTGCTGCGGGGCTTGGATTTCTCAGTAGTACCCGCCTCTGCGGCGGAACTACGGGGCAGGCGAACCAAGAATTTGCTGCCGGGGAACGATTCGAACGTTCATGAGATGCTCCAGAGGCATCTATCCTACCGTTAGATGACCCGGCAATGGTTCGATAGACTCACCATAAATGGTTCGATAAACTCACCATAAATATTACACCTGCAAATATCGTCTCATTGCAATCAAACTGGAGAAAACTCCAATTCCTATACCGGTGGCTAACTGAATGAGAACGATGGTCCAAAAGTTCCCCGTAAAATAACTGAAGATATTGAGGTCGGGAGTTAAAGTCATAATTTTCGGGCTGAAAAAATAACAGAGGGCAAAGGTTAGCAAAAGAGTAATTAGAGCCGCAATTACTCCACAAACTATTCCTTGGATTACGAAAGGTCCTCGGATAAACCAATTTGAAGCTCCTACCAGTCTCATTATGGAAATTTCTTCTCTTAAACTGTAAATTGCCAGCCTTATGGTATTGAAAGCCACTAAAGCGGCAATTAATCCTAAAATCAAACCGAGAATGATTCCCGCTTTGTTGATATTGGAAGTTATTGAATAAATGTTATTAATTATTGATTTCCTTTGATAATAATCAACTTCCTGAATAATGTTTTGCAAAGAGTCCTGATTTAAAAAATTGGAAATGGCTTCGTACTGGCTGGCTTCAAAAGCTACAATGTTCAGATGGGCTAAAAAGGGGTTTCCGGCTTCTGCTAATGACTCAAGCAACTCTTTTTCGCCCTCATGTTTTTGAGTAAAGATTTCTAATGCTTCTTCTTTGGAAATGTATTCCACATTTTTTACTTCCGGAATTTTTTTAATTTCATCTCTAAGTGCTAAAATATCGTTTTCAGGAGCCTCTTCTTTAAAATAAACTGAAACATCAATTTTTTCCTGAACTTTGATAATTAAAAAATCGGTTGTCTTTTTTAAAAGAAAAAGCGAGGTTACCAAAGTAATAACCATTATCATTATAAAAACGGTGGCTATTGATAAGCCGCTGTTTCTGCAGAAACTTAGCCAAGCTGAACGAATTATTCTTCTGAATGAAGTAAGCATATTTTTAGAGAATAAATCGGCCTTTTTCCTCGTCTCTGAGTATTTTTCCCTCTTCCAGAGTTATCACTCTTCTTCTTAAAGAATTAATTACTTCTTTATCGTGGCTGGCTAAAACAACTGTAGTGCCCGTTTCATTAATTTTTACCAAAAGCCGGATAATTTCTGAAGTATTGTAAGGATCTAAATTCCCGGTCGGTTCATCTGCCAGAATAACATCCGGCCTGTGAATTAAAGCCCGGGCAATAGCCACTCTTTGTTTTTCGCCTCCCGATAACTG
This sequence comes from Minisyncoccia bacterium, assembly GCA_041479865.1. Lineage (GTDB taxonomy): Bacteria > Patescibacteriota > Minisyncoccia > Minisyncoccales > JBGOYX01 > JBGOYX01. Next base: position 569 of record JBGOYX010000015.1, on the reverse strand, counting down.
GGCCGGGAAATTATTGGCTTTATCGGTTAAACCAACAATGTCTAAAACCTGAGGCACGGCTTTGGCAATTTCTTCTTCACTCTTTCCCATCACTTCCATTACATAGGCGACATTTTCAAAAGCCGTTTTTGTGGATAATAACTTATAATCCTGAAAAATTACCCCGATTCTTCGGCGTAAAAAGGGGTAATAAGATTTTTTTATTCTATGAACGTCAACATCATCAAAAAAAACTCTGCCTTTGGTCGGCTTTTCTTCCGCTAACAATAACCTCAGCAAAGTAGTTTTTCCTCCTCCCGATTTTCCCACGATTGAAACGAATTCTTTCGGCTGTATTTCAAAAGAAACCTCTTCCAAAGCCACGGTATCTGGAGGATAAATTTTAGCAATATTTTGAAATTTTATCATAGTGGTGTTTTTATCTCCGCCTCAATGAATTTATCTAAGTTGCCGTCTAAAACTTCTTCAACGTTTGCAGTTTCAGCCTGAGTTCTTAAATCCTTTACAAGTTTGTAAGGATGAAAAACATAACTTCTTATTTGATTTCCCCAGCTGGCGGATATTTTTTT
>JBGOYX010000014.1:0-8887 GCA_041479865.1 Minisyncoccia bacterium | reverse complement strand
TTAGTTTCCTCAGTAACCTTACAAACCCCCGGTTTCCAAGTAATAAAATCCCTAATACGCCAAATTCCAAAAATAATACCGAAAATTCCAATTAAAACTCTAATTAAAGAAATGAAGCTCAAAGCAAAAAAGACATTCAGCCAAGCGGCCATAAAAAGAAAATATAAAAGCCCTTCGGCAAAGATAAAAACACCCCCCACTAAAGCTATTTTCTTCCGAGATTTTGCCGCTAAGAGCATTGAAATCAAAACAACCAAAATCCACATTGCGCAGGGATTAAAACCATCCAATGTCCCAAAAATTGCGGTTAGGGCCAAAAGAGAGGTTTTTGAAGTATCAATTTCGCCTAAAATAGGAATTTTAATTTTCTGAGAAACTACCGTGCCCGTTCCAAAACATTCCGCAAGACAGCTTTCTATTTCCTTGGCGATTTTATCATTAAAACCGACGAAGTATTTAGTCTGAGTAAAAGTGGCGGGAACGAACACTCTTTGGTTTTCAGGAACATTATATTTTTCCTGGAACTCCTGCAAAATTTTCTGATTTTCCGGATTAGGAACAGCTTTATCAGAAATAATTTCATATCTTTTTATTTCAAGGTCGGGATATTTCTTTTCCAATTCATCTAAAAATTTTTCTTCTGCTTTACAATGAGGACAAATGGCGCTATAAAAAAAATCAATCTGTATTTTTTTAGCCCCGTTAGAAATATCATTTTTAATGGGGTCAGCTTGAGCAAAGACAAAATTAAAACCGCCTAACAGAAAGCTTAAAATTAAAATTATTAAAAACCACTTTTTTGCCATATTTTTTAAGAATAACGAAGTTTCAAAAAGAGTAAACTTATAATTTACTCTTTTTATCTTAGCAGATTATTCCCCCTCCTAAAAGTTCTTCTCCACGATAAAAAACCACTGATTGACCGGGAGTAACAGCTCTTTGAGATCTATTAAAAACTATCTTATATTTATTATTTATTTTGTAAATTACAGCTGACGCTAATTCACTTCGGTAGCGGATTTTTGCATTTACCCTTAAGGGTGGTTTTGGGTCATTATTTGAAATCCAATTGACGTCTTTAATAATTATTTCTTTTTTATATAGATCTTTTTCTTTTTTTGTAACAAGTAAAGCATTTTTCTTTAGGTTTTTATCTAAAACATAGTAAGGTCCGCCGGGAAGCTTTATCCCCTTTCGTTGACCGATAGTGTAAAAAAATAATCCTTGGTGCTGGCCTAATATTTTTCCAGAATTATTAATAATTTGACCAGATTCTGGTTTAAGATATCTTTTTAAAAAATTATTTATATTTTTGGGTATAAAACAAATTTCTTGAGATTCGGGAATATTTAAAGCGGGTAATTTAAAACTTTTTGCCAATTTTATAACTTGATTTTTAGTGTAATTACCTACCGGAAATAAAATGTGTTTTAATTGACCCTGATTTAATTTCCAAAGAAAATATGATTGATCCTTGGCCTTATCTTTTCCTTTTAATAATTTATATTCAATTTCTTGTTCCCAATTTTTTATTCCCTGTTTTCTGGCATAATGGCCTGTGGCTATAAAATCAGCGCCTAAATCCAGCGCTTTTCCCAACAACAGCCCGAATTTTATTTCTTTATTGCAGACAACGCAAGGATTGGGAGTAAAATCTTTTTTATATTCTTTTAAGAAATAATCAGTAACTCTTTTTTTAAACTCTTTTCTTATATCCAAAGTTAAAAATGGAATTCTTAAAACTTTAGCAATTTTTTTAGCTCTTTTTTCGCTTTCTTTAAATTCGGGCAAACCAGCCAGCTTCATAAAAATCCCTTTAACGTCAAAATTTTCTCTTTTCAAAATGGCAGCGGCTACCGAGCTATCCACTCCGCCGGACATCGCCACAATTATTTTAATTCTTTTTCTTTCTTTCATATTTCAAAATAAGTGAAAAATATATCGATGTAACTGCTATATTTTTAAAAATCCGCTAATAATCAAATCCGTAGCCTCTTTTTCGCTTAATCCTCTCATTCTTAAATAAGTTAATTGTTCTTCCGCAATACGGCCGATTGAAGCTTCGTGGGTAAGTTGAGCTCCTTTATTTTGGCAGATTAATTTCGGAGTAAGGGAAATCTTGGAATCTTTATCAACCAATAACCCCTGACAATCCAAATGACCTTTTACAATATTTTTAGCCACAATTTCGCTGCGGGCATCTATGTCGCTTTTTTTTCTGCCGACTAATCTTAATTTTACAATCCCTTGAGAGTTCTCTCCCTCTAAAAATAAAATGTCTTCTATTTTTATTTTGGAATTTATGCCGTTAATCAGAAAATTTATATTGGAAGAAGAATTTTCCTTGCCATAAATTACTGTTTTTAATTCAAGGTTTGCAGGCGGAAGCAAATTTTTATAGTTATAAACTAACTTTGAATTTTTTCCCAAGGTAAATTCATAATCAGGGCTGACAAAATCTTTCTCCCCCCACTGGTGAAAATGATAATAATCCAAAGAAGCCCCCTCTTTTAAAATTAACTTTCCTTTTGCTTTATGGCTTCCATATAGATTATTTTTAGCGGCGTTGCAGACAACATTGACTTTGATTTCCAGCCCTTTTTCTATAACCAATAAGTTTGTTAAATTCTGCGAAATTTTAGGAGAGGCAATGGTAACACAGGTAGACAAGGGGAAAGGAACCTGTTTTTTTACCCAAACGAAATATCCTTCTTTCGGTTTTTCTTTAAATAAGGATTTAACCCAATCAAATTTTTGCCAAGCCTTCGGACTTGGCAAAACAACAACTCCCTCTACGCCTAAAATATTTTTTACTTTATGGTCTATTTGCCAAAAATTTACATTTTTTGCATTTTTCATAACCATATTTTTTAATAGTTTTTAAGACTTTTTTATAATCTTTTTCTTTACAAATAATCCTGCCATCAAGCATCACAAAGGTCCAATCCGGTTTCAAATAATCTAAAATCTGTCCGTTATGAGTGATTAATAAAATGGCGATATTTTTTTCAACTAATTCCTTCTTTATTATATTTGCCACTTGTTGCAATTTTTTAATATCTAAACCTGAATCAATCTCATCAAAAATTACTAATTTCGGATTTAAACTCAAAACCTGTAACAATTCAGATATTTTTTTCTCGCCTCCTGAAAAATTTAAATTTATTTCTCTATCTTTGAGATATTTAATTTCTTTAATTTCTTTAATTTCTTTTTTAATTAGAAAAATCTCTTTTAAAAACTGGGAAAGTCTTACCCCTTTTATGGCAGGCGGCGATTGCCACGTTAAACCGATTCCTAATTTTACTCTTTTTTCCGGAGATAATTTAGTGATTTCTTTTCCTCCAAAAGAAATCTTCCCCTTAACTATTCTATATTTTGGGTTTCCTAAAATTACTTGAGCTAAAGTGCTTTTTCCGGAAGCATTCGGCCCTAATAGTGCCTGGACCTCTCCCCTTTTGATTTGAAGATTTACGTCTTTTAATGTCTCTTTTCCATCAACTTTAACTTTTAATTTTTCAACTTTTAATAAAATTTTTCCCATGTTCTTATCTTTTATTAATTAAATCTGCTAAAGTTAAAGAATTTAACGTCTTATTTAAGGAGTCTTGAATTTTTTTCCAAAAATTTTTTGTCAGGCATTTTTTATTTCTCGGGCAAACAAATTTTTTTCCTTTAGCAATACAGCTAACTAAAGCCATTTCTCCCTCTAAAACCCTTATTATTTCTCCTAATTTTATCCTTTTTGGTATTTTGGCAAGCGAATAACCTCCTTGAACGCCTTTTTTAGCTTTTATTAAACTTGCTTTTTCAAGTTTTGAAAGTATCTTTTCCAAATAATCAAAAGAGATTCCTTCTGATTGAGAAATTAATTTCAGCGGACAAATCTTATTTTTGCATTTTGCCAAATAAACCATTGCCCGTAAACCATATTGAGATTTAGTAGAGAAACGCATATCAAAATATATTTTTTAATTATAAAAGCCGACCATAATGGTCGGCTTTAGTATAACAAAAACCAAAATAATCTGTCAAGTTTCTTTATTATATATTAAAAAACAACTTTTTTGAGAATAGATTTGAGTGGTTTAGTTTTTTATTTTTTAAAAATTAAAGAAATTAAGAAAAAGAAGGTTGAAGTAAGAATAATTGAGGGACCAGCAGGAAATCCAGTAAGTTTAAAAATTAAACCACCACAAAAGCAACTTAAAATGCCTATAGCTATACTTCCTAAAGAATATTCTTTTAAATTTTTACTTAGGTTTCTGGCTGTGGCTGCCGGGATGATAACTAACGCTCCAACTAAAAGAGAGCCAACAATTTTTACTCCCAAAGCAACTATTGCCGCAATTGAAAGCAAATAAATAAAATTTTGCCTTTTAATTTTTATTCCTTCGCTTTTAGCTAAATCATCAGAAATGTTAGCCAAAATCATTTTAGGATAGATGCGGTTTACCACTAAGAATATTAAAATAGAAAAAACGGCTGAAATTAAAGCCATTTCAAAAGAAACTTTTGAAATATCTCCAAATAGGGCTTCCAATAATTCTAGTTTGGGTACGATTAAAAATCCAATTGCCAAAGATGCAACAAAAACAACGCCAACCAATACCTCTGTCGGTAAAGAGGTTTTTATTTCAAATAGCCAAATTAAAAAAATTCCCAAAAGTAAAAAGAAAAAGGCGCCAAAAGAAATATCAAGGCCTAAAAGTAAAGCCAATCCCATTCCGGGCAAAGCCACGTGGCCCAAAGCATCACCGACCAAAGCCATTCTTTTAGTCAACATCAGAGAACCCAAGAAGCCAGCCGCTCCGCCAATAAAAATTCCAGAAATTAAACTGAATAAAAATTGATCAGTCATGGCTATGTTGATAAAACTTTATTTGCCCGCCGTAAAGCTGAGAAAGACGTTCGGGAGTTAATTCTTTTGGGATACTATAACATAACATTTTTTTATTTAAACAAAGGCAGTTGGTGGCCAATTTATAGACAATACTCAAATCGTGGGTCACTAATAAAATAGTTAAATCTCTTTCTTTTTTTAATTTTTCCAAAAGCTCATAAATTGATTCTTGACCGCCTATATCAATGCCGGTTGTTGGTTCGTCAAAAAGTAAAACTTGAGGACTTGAAGTTAATGCCCAGCCAACCAAAATTCTCTGGAATTGACCAGAAGATAAATCTCCAATTTTCTTTTCCAAAATTTCTTCTTTTAAACCGATGGAATTTAAAATCTTTTTTATTTCATTTGTCGGGGCTCCTTTCAATTTAAAAAATTCCTCAACATTCATCGGGATATCTTTTATAAAAGGCAATCTCTGAGGAACGTAACCGATCTTAAGCCCTGATTTCCATTCAATTTTGCCCTTGAAAGGTAACACTCCCAACAAATTTTTAAGCAATACTGTTTTGCCCGCTCCATTTGGTCCCAAAATTGTCAAAATCTCCCCTTTTTTAACTTCAAAAGATAAATTTTCTAAAATTTTCTCTCCTTCTAGCTCAACATTTAAATTTTCAACTTTTAAAATAATTCCTTTTTCCATATTTTTTCATTCTACCAAAAAACCGCCTCTTTGGCGATTTTTCGAGTACAGATGAAAGCAAATTAGTTTGTCTTTCTAATTTTTATAGCTTTACCTTGAATTATTGCTTCGGTGATTTTTTTGTAAGCTGAAGATAAGATTCTCTGAAAAGTGCTTTGTGAGGTTTTCATTAGTTTAGCACACTCAACCTGTTCTAAATCCTTTATATTTCTCAATCTTAAAGCTTCGGCTTCTTCAGTAGTCAATTCAACCACCTCTAAAAACCTCATCGGCACGCCTTGGGGTTTGAAATAAGTTACGTTTGGATTGAACCTTATTCTTCGGCAAAGTCTTGGTCTAACCATAATTGAAACGATTAAAATTTAGTGGTATCTTAATTTAAAGAAGGTTGTCCCCGTCCCTCCTTTTAGAAGGGACGGGATGGGCGACCTTCTTTACTTTTGGCCCTTTAGTTCGGCAAGTCTGGCTTTTATGGTTTTTAATTCGTCTTCTAAAACTCCGACTTCTTCCCCTAATATCTCTTTTTCTTCTTTTTTGGTTATTTGAGAACCAAATCTCCAAAATCTACCAAACCCTCGTCCGAACCCTCTTCTCCATCCCATTCCAGCGCCGCAAGGATCCAATCCCCAACCAGTGCCCGGACCCTGACCTAAAGGACCTGTTCCGTCAAATCTTGGCATAGTTTTGTTTTTTTAGTTAATAATTATCAATAGCCTCGACCCTTGCCCCGTACCATGCTTTGCTCTGGTGCGGGGTTTATATTAGCTATCTATTATGAATATACACCCATAACTATACCCTTGTCAATACCCTAACTATCCCAAACCAAAAAACCGCCTCTTTGGCGATTTTTATTAGCTCCCCTGGTTGGACGACGCTTGCCCCGTAGGAAAACGTAGTTTCTCCTTCTGGGGTTAGAACCTGTTTGGTGGAAATCTAAAAATAAAAAACCCACCCTTGATACAATAGAGTTGTTGAGTGGGTTTTTATCGATTGTTTTGCCGCTATACTTTTGGACACCGCCAATGACCATAACCAACTGTATGTATTTTTCCACACGCCTTACAGGTTTTTCCTGACCAACTCGCCCCTATTGGACTTCCGATAAGCCAGTAAAAAGTCCTCCAAAAAAAAGACCTAATTCCTCTCAATTTTTTCCCTCCTTTTTTGGCTGAATTTTGGAAGCCGATTCTTAAATAATCTAAAAATTATCTGCCCCGTGATTAATAAAGCAAAAAATAATATAAGGCTTAAAGGAATAATCTTTAAAACGTTCCAAAAACTGAACCCCTCTTGCTTAATATGGAAAATAGTGTCTACAAAAAGCAATATAAGAACAATAGCTGCTAATATCCCCCCAATTATAGCTTTCCAAGAGTCTTTTATTGGCTTCATTTAACACCCCCTTTTGATTGATATCTTCAATTATTTATTCTAAAAGTTGCTAAATAAAGTATATTAAAAATTAAAAAAAAGTCAAATTTCTACCAAAAAACCGCCTTTTGGGCGTTTTAGTAATTAAAAATATTTACAGAATTTAATGCTTGATTGATTGAATTCACAAGCCTTTCGGTAAACCAAATTGTAATGATTATAGATATTATAGTCAGGATTAAGGCGGCAATGCCGATTTTTTTTGATTTGCCGTCCTTCTGTTTTAAATATTTCCACGCATACCAAAGTCCGAACGGCGGCAGAAATAAACTGACAAAATATACAACCATCTGCCTTGATAACGATACTGCGGGAGGTTTATCTCTCTGCGGCTTTCCGCAATTGGGACAAGCCAAAGCCTCATCGGATATTTCGTGCCCGCACTCTTTACATTTTATTAACGCCATATATTTTATCTTATTCTACCAAAAAACCCCGCACAAAAACAGAATAAAAACGCCTGCGGGAAATCAAAGAAATAGATTTTGATTCACAATTATTTTTTCACTCACTTCTCTTGTTAGGTTAAGCTAATGGCAAGCTAAAACTAAAAGTACTGCCTTTTCCTAATTGTGATTTCGCCCAAATTTTACCTCCCATCCGCTCGACAATTTCTTTACAAATAAATAATCCTAAACCCGTTCCTTCAATGTCTTGAGTTTCTTTAATTCTTACTCTAAAAAATTTTGTAAAAAGTTTTTTCATATTTTCTTCTGAAATTCCAATCCCTTGGTCTTTAATATTGGTTATCAAATGATTATCTTCTATTTCATGATTGACAGTAATTTCCCCCGCCTTTATTGTGTATTTTATCGCATTATCAACCAAGTTAGTTATCACTTCTTTCAATTTATAGGGATCGGCCTTAACTTCTATATCTTTTTCTAATTCTTGGTAAATTAATTTGATTACCTTATTAGCCGCCGAATTCCCCAGCCCCTTCAGAACCTCTTTGATATTTTCTTTTATTAAAACCGGTTCTACTCTTATTCCCATTTTACCTGCTTCACTCCGAGCCACTTCTAATAAATCCTGAACAAGTTTAATCAATCTTTTATTCGAATTTTCCGTAAATTTTAAAGCCTCCTCCATTTTTTTCTCAACCTTGCCAAAATTCCCGTTTAAAATCATCTCAAGATACCATCTAATCACTGTCACCGGGGCTCTCAATTCATGAGCGGCAATAAAAACAAACTCATCTCTTAACTCTTGGTTCTCTTTTAAAACCTTTATCATTTTATTAAACCTTTCACCTAATTTTTCTAATTCATCTCCGGTTTTGATACTAATTCGATAGTCAAGATTGCCTTTGCTAATCTCATCTGCTCCCTGCCCCAAAGTTTCCACTGGCCTTACCACCCATTGGGTAAATAATAAACTGAAGCCTATGATTAAAATTAGGGTTACAAAAATAATTAAAAAAGTTCTTATTATTAGTGCCCAAATAACACTAAAGGCGTCTTCCCAAGGCCATTCGGAAACCAAAAACCAGTTAATCGTCTCAATGGGCTTAGCCGAAAAAATTACTCTCTGCCCCAAAAGATTTTTATATACATCTTCAAGTGATTTGCCCTCGTGTACCTTCCCATTTAAAACATCTTTTATCAAACTAATTTGGCTTAAATTTTGGCCAGATTTAGCAAAATTTTTATTAGAAGAGGTAATTAAATTTCCATCGGCATCAATTAAATAAATAAAGCCCTGATTGCCAATTTTAATTTTAGAAATAATATCCTCAATTTGTTTCAGGTTAATCTTGGCCGAAATCACTCCGATAATTTCTCTATTTCGGTTTTCAATCTGGGAAGCAATCCGCATTGTTGGTCCTTCCGGAGTAAAACTGATTGAGCTAAAATAATCTTTTCCTGAGATAGCTGCCTGAAAGTCATCTCTTTCGGCAACATTTTCTA
>JBGOYX010000013.1:0-8932 GCA_041479865.1 Minisyncoccia bacterium | reverse complement strand
TCGATAAATTACAAAAGTTATGTGCTCGATAAATTACTATGCCAATGCCATTTTTTAAGAAAAGTGAACAAGGATTGGAAATCCCGGAAAAGATATTTGAAGCCGAACCGCTTAATGTGGTTGATTTTGTTTCTCCGCCAGGCTTGGAAGTAAACTCTAATTTTATTTGTTTGGGTAAAAAAATTGCCAAAACTTTTTTTATTTTTTCTTACCCAAGATATCTCTCGGCTGTTTGGCTGAGTCCGGTGATTAATCTTGATGTCTCAATGGATATCTCCTTTTTTATTCATCCCGTTGATACTGAAATGATTCTCAAACAGTTAAGGTCAAAAACAACTCAGATTCAGGCTGAAATAATGGAAAGAGAAGAAAAAGGATTAATCAGGGAGCCTTCTCTGGAATTTGCTTTCAGAGATATTGAATCTTTGCGGGACAGGCTGCAAACAGCTCAAGAAAGAATGTTCAGATTCGGTCTTTATTTGACAGTTTACGCCCAGAATGATGAAGAGTTAAGAAATGTTGAAACGACTTTAAGGTCAATTTTGGAATCAAGATTAATTTATGTAAAACCAGCCTCTTTCCAACAGAAAGAAGGGTTTGTTTCCACTTCGCCTTATGGTTTGGACCAATTAGGAGCACACTCTACAATGAACACCACTCCTCTCTCCAGCGTCTTTCCCTTTGCTTCTTTTGATTTAAGCTCAAACGAAGGAATTTTATACGGAATAAATATGCACAATAACTCTTTGGTTTTATTTGACAGGTTTACTTTGGAAAACGCCAACAGTGTCGTTTTCGCCAAAGCGGGTTCCGGAAAATCTTACGCTGTAAAGTTGGAAATATTGCGTTATTTGATGCTAGGAGTGGACGTTATTGTCATTGACCCTGAAAACGAATACCAATTTTTATCCGAGGCGGTCGGCGGTTCTTTTTTCAGCATTTCTTTAACCTCACCAAACCATCTTAACCCATTTGACTTACCCATTCCGAGAGAAGATGAAAGATCGGAGGATGTTTTAAAGTCAAATATTATCAATCTGGTGGGTTTGATGCGAATTTTATTAGGTGGGTTAACGCCGGAAGAAGATGCCATTATTGACAGGGCTTTAACCGAAACTTATGCTGCTAAAGATATCACCCCCGAAAGCGACCCCGCCACTTGGAAAGACAGAGTGCCTTTAATGACCGACTTTGAGGCGGTCTTGGAAGGAATGGAAGGAACTGAATCTTTGGTCAGAAGGGTAAGGAAATTCACCCGGGGAACTTACGCTAGTTTTTTCAATCAATACTCAAACATCTCAATGGATAATTCTTTCGTTGTTTTTGCCATCAGAGACATGGAAGAAGGGTTAAGACCGATGGCGATGTTTATAATTATGCGATATATCTGGAGTAAAGTCAGATCGGAACTCAGAAAAAGAATTTTAGTCATAGACGAGGCCTGGTGGCTGATGCAAACAGAAGACGGAGCTTCTTTCTTATTTGGAATCTGTAAAAGAGCAAGGAAATACTGGCTTGGGGTGACTACGATTACTCAAGATGTGGTTGATTTTATGAAGTCCAACTACGGCCAGCCGATTATCTCCAACTCTTCTTTGCAAATTTTAATGAAACAAAGCCCGGCCACGATTGACGTTGTCCAAAAAACTTTTAATTTAACCGAGGGGGAAAAATATCTTTTGTTGGAATCCGGAGTAGGTGAAGGGATATTTTTTGCCGGCCAAAAACACGTAGCAATAAGAGTAACCGCTTCCCCTACTGAAGACCAATTTATCACCACTGCTCCTGAGCAAGTGGCTAAAATAAAAAAAGCTAAAAAAGAATTAAAGGAAAAAGAAATTTAAAATTATGCCTGAAGAAATTTTAGAACAACCAGAAGAAATGGTAACAGAAAGAGGAGAAATGAAAGGTTTGATGGTTCTTTTAACCCCAGAAGGAATTATAATGATGATACCAGCTATAATTTTAGATATTGCTGGACTTATTCTTACTATCCTTGATATTGCCTACGGAATTGGTGAAATTTTCTCTTGGATTTCAGATGGAATAGGAATTCTCTTTTTTGGACTATGGATTTTAGTAAGAATGTTCTTTGTATCAAGAACCACCACCCCAAAAGAATTGGCAGAAAAAGTAGTTGAAAAACGCCGCCAAATCAAAGGGGTGGTAAAAGAGGCAAGAAGAATGGGAAGAGGATTAAGATTTGCTATCACTTTTTTGGGGGAAGTATTACCCATAGTTGGCTTACTTCCTTTTTGGACTTGGTTTGTTTACACTGAATTACAGCCTCAATGATTAAAATCGACAAATTTAAACTAATTATATTTTTTTTACTCCTTCTTTTTTTGGGAGTAAATTTCGTTTCTACCCAAGCAAAAGAATTGGAAATTAAATATCCCGGTCTACCCAGTGGAGTAGAGGTCCCTGTCACTACAGAAACTGCTTTTCCGGTTTATGTAAAATATATTTTTAATTTAGCGATAATGATAGCGGGCATTATTGCTTTCGGCGCTTTGATTTTTGGCGGAATTCGTTATTTGACTTCTGGCGGGTCACCCTCTATCCAAAAAGATGCATCGGGACAAATTGCCGCCGGATTTTTCAGTTTAATTGTTCTTCTCTCTTCTTATTTAATTTTAAGAACTATTGATCCTCAATTGGTTGTTTTTAATTTGCCGGAGCTTGAAAAAATTACCTCTCCCAAACTTGAACCCCTACCTCCAGAAAAAGTAGTTTTTACTTTTAAGGAAATCCCTACTGGCTATTTGATTGAGAAGGCCTTAGAAAAAGAAAAACTTGATAAAGTTAAAATTTTTTCAAAACAACTAATGGAAAAAGTTGGCGAATTAAAGAAAATGGCTGAAGAATTAGAGAGCCTTACCAAGCAATGTAAATGCAGCCGGACATTATCGGTTAATATTTCTGGGGCATCATGTCAAACTTGTACTTATGGACAACCTTGCCCCTGCACGGCTTGCCAAGGAGAAATTGGTTCAATACATGACCCTTGTCCAAATCGAAATCAAATAAAGACAAAACAGAAAGAAATTTTAAAGAAAGTTGACGAAATAAGAGAAGTAAAAGATAAATTAGAAGAACAGAGGCAAATTTTAATCAAAGATTTGGCTAATCTTGAAAAATCTGAAAAACTAATGCAAGAATGTTTTGGTCAAACAATAAACTATAATAATTTAGTAAGCCTTAAAAATGTTATCAATAATATTGAAATTGAAAAAATAGAAGAATGGAAAGATTTCGCTGTCTCTAACGATGAAGCTACCTTTTATTGCCAAGACAAAGCGAGTTTTTATAAATTATTAGAATAAATTATGAAAAAAAATTTTATAAAAATTTTAACCTTTTGTTTAATTTCTATTGTTCTTTTATCTGCTTTAAATATCTTATATAATAAAAGAAGGGTAGTAGTTTTAGCTCAAGAAAATAAAACTAAATGTGCTACCGAAATACCGATAGGCGAGGCAATTGATGATACGCAAAGCTTGCTTGAAGAAATTATAGGCACAGCAGAAATAATTGTTAGAGCCTCAGAAGAAGCTGCCGCTTCCGGAACGGAATTAACTAATTTAGCTGACCAATGCCGGGCAGAAAACTGCCAAACAGGATGTGATTTAAAGTGCCAGGAAAATGGAGATATCAACTGTGGGCAGGCGTCAGCTAATCCTTGTTGCCCAACAGAAAACCCTCCCTGTCCTTGTAATTGCTGGCTGGCAGGGGTTTGCGGTCAAAAAATTAACGGATATGATGAAGAGGGAAACCCTATTTACCAAGATATTCCTTGCCAATTTTGTAGAGATTACGTTGGTAAATGTGATGTTTTGCCTTGTTCAGGAAGTCCCTGCCCAACCGAACAAATAACAAATGAAGTTCAAAAAATTAAGGATGATTTTGAAAAAATAAAAATAGCATATGAAGGAGGAAAGTTGAACGAAGAAGAAATAGAAGGAATAAAAAATCTAATTAAAAAAACGCCAGAAATTTTTTCTAAATTGGGAGACTCAAGAAATAAGTTAAAGTCATGTGTCTCTCCGACGGAAGATTATCAAAATTATCTTTCTGGCGGTGATTTTTCAACGCCGCTTCTGTTAAATTGTAGCAATGCCAAAGATATAGATTCAACCCTCGGGAACTGTCACCCAAATAACTTTTTTTGTTGCGAATAAAATATGAAATATCTTAAAAACAAAAAAATATTTTTCTTTTTTACCTTACTTCTCCTTTTTCTTTTTGTTTCCAGTGTTTTTTGTTTAGCTCAAAAACCTTTAGAGATTGATTACCCTACAATTAAAGGCGTTACTATTAGCACTGTTACTGTTGATTTGGGTGAATATGTAAAATATATTTTTTATTTAGCAATATCTATTGCCGGACTTCTTGCTTTCGGCGCATTAATCTATGGTGGAGTAAGGTGGTTGACTTCGGCTGGAAACCCGGCATCAATGTCTGATGCTAAAGACCAAATTTTCGCAGGAATTTTAGGATTAGTGGTTTTACTCGCTTCTTGGCTTTTTTTAAACACGATTAATCCTCAGTTAGTTGCCCTGAAAGCGCCGGATATTTCTCTTGTTCCCACCACCACTTTGCCATCATTAAAAGAGGGTAAAGTTTGCTTTTATGATAAAAAATGTGGGGAAAGCGACCGTCAATTGTTAAATTGTCTTAATAGTGGTTATATCCAAAAACCTGCAGAAGGAAATATTGAATCGGCGGAAATAAAAGAAGGTTCCGGTTCAATCGCAATAGGTTTTTTTGAAAAACAAATGTACGATGGAAGAAGGATTTGTTTAAAAGACAGTAGTGATTTATGTGATTTAACTAAATTTAGCTTTAGCGGCGATCCTTCTGATAGTGTCAGCCGTAATATCAATAGTATTAATATTTTCCCCGCTGAAAAATGTGCTTTACCAGGGCAATCTTTGCCGGCTGGCTCTAGTAGTGATTTTAGCGCTGTTGTTATAGTTTATAAAAATTGGGATTATAAAAATCCAGCAGTTGAAACCTTTTTTACCGGCGATTCTGGAATTCGTCACGCGCCTAAAGATACTGTTAAATCAATTTGGATAGAACCTGGCAATCTAGCTGTTAGGCTTTATGATAAAACAAATTTTGGGGAAGAGGGAGGAAGATATATATGTTTTACAGATAGCGTCTCAAGTTTGAATCTAGTATATTATGTATGGTGGAATCCTATAGGTTGGGATAATAATATTAGAAGTTTAGAAATAATAAATGACAGCGACTGCCCTGATGATAATAACAGAAAAACAAAACCTGTCCCAGAAGACTAAATAGGGGAGAAGGAGTGGAGGTTAATTTTTTTGTAATTATAAATTTTTCTATTCTAAGGGTGGGGGTTTAATTACTATTTTTCTTTCCGGTTCCTGGCCGATACTTTCGGAAACCACATCTGTTCTCTCGGTTAATTCCAAATGAATAATTCTTCTTTCATGAGCTGGCATTGGCGCCAGCTCTTTTTCTTTTTTAGTTAAAGCCACTTCATCGGCAACAGAGTTAGCCAATTCTCTCAAATATTCATATTTTTTCTTTTTGTAACCGTTAATGTCTATTTCAAGATAAAAAGGTTCTTCTGAAATAATCTTTCTTTTTAAAATTGCTTTTAATAAATGCTGAATCTCGGTTAAGGTCTGACCTCCTTCTCCGATTAAAATCTGAGGCTCTTCCGTTTTGAGGTTTATTGGAAGAGTTTTATCTCTTTGAGGTGAAAACTCAATCTCAACTTCAAAGGTGACTTTTTGAAAAAAGCTCTGGACTTCTTTTTTAATTTTTTCAAGATTATCTTGGTTGAGCATATGATGTCTGCCCCGAAGGAAATCGCGGGTTTCCCTCGCGAGGTTTTTTATAAATTAAATATTGTTGCCCTATTGAAAATAAGGTGGTTACTATCCAATAAACACCGATGGCTGCCGGAAGTCGCCAAAGAATAAAAACGGTGAAAATCGGGAAAAAATAAAGCATCTGTTTTTGCATCATCCCGGAGAATTGAGACATCTGGTCTTTTTTTTGGGAGGTTTTTGGGGTTACCATTTTTGTTTGAATGAACTGTAAAATACCTGCTAAAAACGCTAAAACCAAACTTGGCAAGGAGAGATCTATAACTCCAAAAAAGGTAGGGTCAATCATCTCGGGACGAGGAACAAAACTATATAACTTGGAAAGTTCTCCTGCCTGTAGCCCCTTCCAAAAAACCTGGTAAAGAGCGATTAAAATCGGTAGTTGAATTAAAAGGGGTAAACAACCGCCAAAAGGATTAATTTTTTCTTTTTGATAAAGAGCCATCATTTCTTTGGTTTGTTTTGCTTTATCTTCTTTGAATTTTTGCTGAATTTCTTGGATTTTTGGCTGAAGTTCGGATAAAACTTTCTGGGCCCTTATTGATTGGAACATTAAGGGATAAAGAATCAGCCTAATCAAAACCGTCAATAAAATAACCGCTATCCCGAAATCATGGCCGGGCAGGTATTGATAAAGCAGCAAAAGAGCATTAAACAGGGGTTGATATAAAATTAAATTGAAGGCGCCGGTTAAAAGATTCATATATTTAAGGCAAATCTATTCCTCCTTTGTACCAGGGATAACATTTTAAAATCCTCTTTATCCCCTTTAAAAAACCTTTTCCAAGGCCGTATTTTTCAACTGCGCAATAAAAATATTCCGAACAAGTGGGATAAAATCTGCAATTCTGACCTAAGTTTGGCGAAATAAAATTCTGGTAAATTCTAATTATTTTAAAAAGTAAATCTTTAATCATTTTTTTAGAAATTTTAACTTTTTATTTTAAAATTTTTGCCTTAGTAAAAATTTTTTCGATTATTCCTTCAATTTCCCAAAAGTCTTTGTTTTCCAGGCCGGGGAAAACTATAAATGTCCCATCTATCCCTCTTTTTATTTTTTCTAATTTTATTTTTACTAATTCGCTCATTTTTCTTTTTAATTTATTTCTTACGGTAGCCTTTTTCGAAACCCTCTGGCTGATAATAAAACCAAAACGGCTTATTTTTAAATTATTTTTTATTATTTTAAACAATAAAAAATCTTCTTTAAACCCTTTTCCGTCTTTCAAAACTTTTTCAAAATCTTTCTTTTTTTTCAAACGATTTATTTTTTTCAACATCCCAGGAATTAGACTGTTAATTTCCATCTCTTTTTTGATCTTCTTCGCAGAATCGTTCTCCTTCCTCCTTTTGTTTTTTTTCTTTTTCGAAATCCGTGCGTTTTTTTTCTTTTTTTCTTTTTCGGTTGATAAGTAATACTCATATTCTTATAAAATAATTTTTTTAAAATAATTTGACATGTGAATTAAAAATAGCAAAAAAATCTCCCTTCGTCAATCTGTTATTTTAGAAATAATACTTTAATTATAAAATTAAGAAGTTAAAATCTTAACATGGTTTCACATTTTTTCCCCAGGATATTAACAAAAACTCGGCTGATTATCGTGTTTTACTTATTTTTGATTTATGATATATAATATAGTATTGAAATTCTCTTTATTTTTTAAGAAAAATTTATGACCAACGATGAACTTTGGCAAGCAGTTTTAGCCCAAATACAACTGAATATCTCGCCAGCTAATTTTGGCACTTGGTTTAAAAACACTAAAATTATTTCTCAAAAAGAGGGCGAGGTTTTGGTCTCTATCCCTAATTCTTTTACCAAAGAATGGTTAGAAAATAAATATAATAAACTTATTTTTAAAATCTTGCGAAGTTTAAGTGAAGAAGTCAAGGAGGTTAAATATATAATTTCACGGCAGGAATTAAAAACTTCCAAAATAGACCAAAAATCTTCTTTTTCTCCAGACCAACTTGAGTTCCAAGAATTCAGCGTTGACAAAGAAACCAATCTTAACCCAAGATATACTTTTGAAAATTTTGTGGTAGGGCCGTTTAACGAACTACCCCATGCCGCTGCCCAAGCGGTCGTAAAAAACCCAGGCTTTGTTTATAATCCTCTTTTTATTTATGGCGGAGTGGGTCTGGGGAAAACCCATCTTTTACAAGCAATCGGGAATGAGGTAACAAAAAACTTCGCCCAGAAAAAAGTAAAATATATTCCTTCTGAAAAATTTTTCAGCGGGGTTATTTCTTCTATCAGAAACCATGATATGGAAAGCTTTAAATTAAAATATCGTTCAATTGATGTTTTAATTATTGACGATGTCCAATTTTTAGCCGGAAAAGAAAAAACACAAGAAGAGTTTTTCCACACTTTTAATGTTTTATATGAAGAAAACAAGCAAATTATTCTTTCTTCAGACCGTCCCCCGAAGGCCATCCCTACTTTGGCTGAGAGATTAAGGTCTCGCTTTGAAGGAGGCATGATAGCTGATATTAGTTACCCTGATTATGAAACAAGGTTGGCTATTCTTAAAACAAAGGCCAGAGAAAAAGAAATTGAACTACCCGGTGAAATTTTAGATTTTATTGCTACTAACATCCAAAAAAATATCAGAGAGTTAGAAGGAGCTTTAAATAGGATAATAATCTGTCGAAAAATAAATAATAAAGCGCCCGATTTAGAAACTATTAAGTCCCTTTTAAAAAATTTGCTCACTTCTCCGCCGGTAGTGATGACTCCTAAAAAAATAATCCAGGAGGTTGTTGATTTTTATGATTTAAAAGAAAAAGACTTATTTAATAGTTCTCGAAAAAAAGAGATAGTTAAGCCCCGTCAAGTTGCCATGTATTTATTAAGGGAATTATTAAAAGAATCTTATCCCTCTATTGGAAGGAAATTCGGAGGGAAAGATCACACTACGGCGATTTATGCTTATGAAAAAATTACAAAAGAAATAAAAAGCAACAAAAACCTTACAGAAGAAGTCAATTTAATAAAACAGAAGTTGGATAATTTTTAAATTTTATAGGGGTGGGGATTAAAAGTGATTTGATAG
>JBGOYX010000012.1:0-8958 GCA_041479865.1 Minisyncoccia bacterium | reverse complement strand
CCCCCTACCGGCGATTGAAAAGACATCCTCAATCGCCATCAAAAAGGGTTTATCAACATCTCTAACTGGCTCTGGAACATAATCGTCCACCGCTTTCATTAAATCTAAAATCGGTTTCGCTGCTTCATCATCAGCTGATTTGGCTTCCAAAGCTTTCAAGGCAGATCCTCTGATTATCGGAATTTCATCTCCCGGGAATTTATATTTCTTCAATAACTCCCTGACTTCACTTTCAACCAAACTGATAATTTCCGGGTCATCAACCATGTCGCATTTATTTAAAAAGACAACCATAGCCGGCAAACCCACCTGTCTTGCCAAAAGAATATGTTCTCTGGTTTGGGGCATTGGACCATCAGGAGCAGAAACAACTAAAATTGCGCCATCCATTTGAGCTGCTCCCGTAATCATGTTTTTAATGTAGTCGGCGTGACCGGGACAATCAATGTGAGCGTAGTGTCTTTTTTCTGTCTCATATTCCAAGTGAGAAATTGAAATCGTCAAGCCTCTGGCTTTTTCTTCGGGCGCCGAATCAATCTCATCTACCGACTTCTCGGTTGCTTTAAAACCTTTGAGTTTTAAAACGTGTAAAATTGCTGAAACCAAAGTGGTTTTCCCATGATCAACATGGCCAATGGTTCCAATATTAACGTGAGGTTTTGCTCTCACAAATTTTTCTTTTTCTGCCATAATTTCATTTTAACATTTAGGCATTCTAGCATCTAAACATAGCTGTTTAAATGTTAATATGTTTAAATGTTTATATTATGATTAGTTATATTATAACAGGCTTTGCCTGATATATTAGACGAAGCCTAATATTATTTTATTTATTTCCAAAAAAAAGTCAACCCCATATAGAAATTTTACCCTACCTTGTTTTACCTTCATTCTATTGAACCAAAAATTTCTAACGGGGTCAATACCAAAGGCTGTGAATTATCTTCTTTTCCCCTCCACAATTTCTTGGGCAATATTTTGGGGCACTTCTTCATAGTGGTCAAATTCCATTGTAAAAGTTCCTCTGCCTTCAGTCAAGGACCTCAAAGAAGTGGCGTAACCGAACATTTCAGCCAAGGGTACCTTAGCATCAATCACCTTCATATTGATTCTATCTTTCGTTTCTTCAATTTTTCCGCGTCTGGCTGATAAATCTCCAATTGTTTCACCAAAAAAATCCGAAGGTACAATCACCTCTAATCTCATAATCGGTTCTAATAAAATCGGCTTTGCTTTCTTTGACGCAGCCTGTACGGCCATGGAACCAGCGATTTTGAAAGCCATTTCTGAAGAATCTACCTCGTGAAAAGAACCATCATAAAGGGTAACCTCCATGTCAACCATTGGATAACCTGCCACAACTCCTTTTTCTACTGCTTCCTTCACTCCCTTTTCAATAGCTGGAATAAATTCTTGAGGAATAATTCCTCCTTTAATTTCATTGATAAATTCAAAACCTTGGCCCCTCTCTTTAGGTTTGACCTTTAACCAGACATGGCCATATTGGCCTCGACCGCCGGACTGCCTGATATATTTTCCTTCAGCTTCGGCTTCATTTTTTATTGTTTCTTTATAAGCCACCTGGGGTCTGCCAACCGAAGCATCTACCTTAAATTCCCTTTTCATTCTGTCCACAATAATTTCAAGATGAAGTTCGCCCATCCCAGAAATTATTGTTTCTCCAGTCTCTATGTCCCCTTTGACTCTAAATGTCGGGTCTTCTTCGGATAATCTTTTCAAAGATAAACCCATCTTTTCTTGGTCAGCTTTTGTTTTCGGTTCAATTCTAATAGAAATAACGGGTTCGGGAAAAATAATTTTTTCCAAAACAATGGGGTGATTTTCTTCGCATAAAGTGTGGCCGGTGGAAGTATTTTTCAAGCCGACAGTAGCCGCAATATCTCCGGCAAAAACCTCAATTACTTCTTCACGTTCTGCCGCATGCATTCTTAAAATCCGGCCAATCCTTTCTTTTTCGCCGGTTGTTGAATTTAATAAATAGCTGCCCCTTGTTAAAGAACCAGAATAAACCCTGAAAAAAGTTAAAGTCCCTACGTAAAGATCGGTTGCAATTTTAAAAGCTAAAGCAGCGAAAGGTTCAGTGTCTTCCGGTTTCCTTTCAATGGTTTCACCTGTTTGAGGATTGGTTCCTTTGACTGGCGGAAGGTCCAAAGGATTGGGAAGGTAGTAGCAAGCTCCGTCCAAAACTGATTGAATGCCAATGTTTTGAAGGGCAGCTCCGCAAAATACAGGTATTAATTTATAATTTAAAACTGCTCTTCTTAAAACTTTTCTTAACTCATCAATTGAAATTTCCTGATGGGCCAAATATTTTTCCAAAAGATGTTCGTCTTCAGTGGCAATTTTTTCAACTAATTTTTCTCGCCACTTTTTAGCTTCTTCTAAAAGATTCTGGGGGATTTCCTCTTCTTTGATTATTTGGCCGAAATCTCCTTCAAATTTTAGAGCTTTCATTCTTAACAAATCAATAACTCCTTCGTGTTTGTTTTCAGCTCCGATGGGAATTTCAAGAGCGATAGCATTGGGAGATAATTTTTGCCAAATTGATTCCAAACTTTTTTCAAAAGAAGCTCCAATTCTGTCCATTTTATTTATAAAGCAAATCCTGGGAACGTTAAATTTATCGGCCTGATGCCAGACCGTTTCTGATTGAGGCTCCACCCCGGCTACCCCATCAAAAACAACTACTGCACCGTCCAAAACCCTTAAAGACCTTTGAACTTCGGCTGTAAAATCAATATGGCCCGGGGTATCAATAATGTTTATTCTGTATTCGTTTTCCTTTTTTCTATCTAAATCTTCTAGATCTCTCGGTGTCCAGAAACAGGTGGTAGCGGCAGCCGTAATTGTGATTCCTCTTTCTCTTTCTTGTTCCATCCAATCCATAATTGCTTCTCCGTCGTGAACCTCGCCAATTTTATGAGAAACTCCGGTGTAAAATAAAACTCGCTCGGTAAAAGTGGTTTTTCCGGCGTCAATATGGGCAATAATTCCTATATTTCTGTATCTTTCTATTGGATACTGTCTCGGCATATTGGTATTACCAGGCAAAATGTGCAAATGCACGGTTTGCCTCTGCCATACGATGAGTGTCCTCTTTCTTTTTCACGGCAGAGCCCCGGTTTTCAGCGGCTTCAATTAATTCTTCGGCTAATTTTTCTCTCATTGCCTTTCCCTTTTTAGACCTGGCGGCATCCAGAATCCACCTCATAGCTAAAGTTAACCCTCTTTCCGGAGAAACGGGTCTTGGAACTTGGTAAGTAGCGCCCCCGATTCTTTTTGGACGAACTTCCAAGAGCGGTCTTACGTTTGTTAGGGATTTCTCAAAAATTTCCAAAGGTTCTTTTTTAATTTTTTCTTTTAAAATCTCAAAAGCGCCGTAAACAATTTTCTTTGCCGTTTCTTTTTTACCTTCTTTCATCACGTGATTAATAAATTTAGCAACGGTCACATTATTATAAATAGCGTCGGGCGATATTTCTCTTTTTACTTTCTTTTTTCTTGCCATAAATTATTTATTTTTGGATTATTTTTCTTTTTTTGTTCCATACTTTGACCTTTCCTGTTTTCTTCCTTCCACTCCGCCCGTATCCAAAACCCCTCTGACTACGTGATATCTCACTCCCGGCAAATCTTTTACTCTTCCTCCCCTGATTACGACTATTGAATGTTCTTGTAAATTATGACCTTCGCCGGGGATATAAGCAGTTACCTCCATACCGTTGGTCAATCTTACCCGTGCCACCTTTCTTAAAGCTGAATTCGGTTTTTTGGGAGTAATAGTAAAAACCTTAAGACAGACTCCCCTTTTAAAAGGTGAGGGAAATTCAATCGGTCGATTTTTCAAAGGATTAAAACCAAAAGTCAAAGCCGGAGTTTTGTGGAGCTTTTTAATTTTCTTTCTTCCTTTTTTAATTAATTGATGAATTGTCGGCATAAATAATTATCAAAAATTAATTGAGCACAAAGTGCTCAAATTTAAATCTACCAAATATTTTTTATATTGTCAAATATATTTTTATATTGTCAAATAGAAAGTGAATAACCCGTAATTAAAGTGTAAAAAAATTGAGCTCCCAAAAAAACAATTTGAAGGCCGAAAAAGATAAAGAAAATTAAGATAAAAAAACCGTATTGTTGTAAGAAAGTTCTAACATTTGAAAATTTTTCTCCTAAAAAAGTAAAAAGAATATGAGAACCGTCTAAGGGCGGAATGGGAACTAAATTAAATATTCCCCAGGCAAAGTTATAAACCGTAATAACGCTAAAAAGCATTGATAACGTCGGCGACAAAGGAATAAATCTTATTGATAGGCCGAAAATTATGGCAATTAAAAAATTAACTGCGGGACCCGCTATGGCAACTTTAAAATTTCCCCATTTTTGGTCACGGAAATTAAAGGGGTTAATAGGCACAGGTTTTGCCCAACCGAAAATCGGCCCTCGACCAAGAGTAAATAAAAGTAAAAGCAGGGGTAAAACTACCGAGCCGAAAGGGTCCAAGTGTTTTAAAGGATTTAAAGTGAGCCGGCCTTCATTTTTTGCCGTCGGGTCGCCCAAAGAATAAGCCACGCTGCCGTGAGCAATCTCGTGAATAATAATCGAAAAAAGTAAAACAATTAAAGAAAATATAACTGCCATGTTTTTATCATAACATAACTTGCTAAAATCTTGAAAATGTTTTAAATTAAAAATATATGAAACAATGTACGATTTGTAAAAAGAAATATACTCTAGTTTGGCGCAGAATTAAACTCCGCGGAAAATATAATCCGACTATCAAAAGAAAGCAAAAACCCAATTTACAGTGGGTTCGTTTACCTTCTGGTAAAAAAGTACTATCTTGCGCCAAATGTATTAAAGCATTAGCAAAGAGAAAATAGTTTTCTTCGGGGCATAGTGTAATGGTAACATACACCCTTGGGGTGGGTGCGATTCTGGGTCCGATTCCCAGTGCCCCGACCATTGTTTATGTCTGAACAAAAACCGAAAATTATTGTCGCGGCTTTAATTGAAAAAAATAATAGATTCCTACTGGTGAAAGAAATCCTGGAAAGTGGCAAGGAGTACTGGATAATACCTGGCGGCGGAGTTGAATTTGGAGAAAATCTAACCGATGCCATAAAGAGAGAAATAAAAGAAGAGACAAATTTAGATATAGAAATAAAAAATTTCGCCGGTTTTCAAGAGGCAATCGTTCCAAAATACAACTACCATACAATAATATTTTTTTATCGCGCTCTTCTAAAAAATGAAAATTTAATTTTAGAAAATAAAATTCTTGAGGCAAAATTTTTTTCGAAAGAAGAATTAAAAAATTTAAATTTAGTAAATAGTTCCCAAAAATTTTTAGAAAGAATAGAATTAATTTAAAGTAAATATCCGAGTAAACCAAAAAATCCCGCAAAAGCGGGATTTTTTGGTGGTCCCGCTGACTTCTAGAGAATTATCTGGAAAAGAATCTAAGTGGGTGTCTAAGTCCCGATCCGAGGATCGGGATCATTTCAGACTCCCTGAAAAAGCGTTTGTCCCAGAATCTAGCTAGAAGGAACAGGACCAACTTTATTGTAGCGCCTGGCAAATTACCTTGTCAATATTTTAAAGCCCGTTAGAAATTTTACTACGTTTAGTATAGTTATAACATCTTTGA
Source organism: Minisyncoccia bacterium (assembly GCA_041479865.1). Lineage (GTDB taxonomy): Bacteria > Patescibacteriota > Minisyncoccia > Minisyncoccales > JBGOYX01 > JBGOYX01. The sequence continues at coordinate 3,287 of JBGOYX010000012.1, read as the reverse complement.
ACTAAAAATTTCTAAACGGGCTAAAGCCCTAAAATATCAACCATTTGTTTAATGAGGACTACTACTACTGGCGGAGCCAATAAACTGAAAGATTGGACTCCGTCATTGTCTAAAATTATCCAAGGGTTCTCTTTTGTTTCTACTTTTTTTCTTTTTTCATCCCATTGAAAGCAATACTCTGGGGTAATTTCATAATCATCAACATATTTTTTAACTTCTTTTACTGGTAAAGAGTTTCTTAAAATAATTTTCGGAATTCCATAAAGCGAAAATGATTTTTCTATTAATTTTTCGTCTAATTTCAACCTTTCTTTTATCGGCTTAATGCCAAACCTGTCTCCTTCTTTGGGAAGCATTTTTACGCCTTTGCAATTGGGGTTGTCACAAATCAAATAAAATTCTTTTTTATTTTTATCGTAGCCAATTCTTGAAGTAGGAAGCAGTTTCAAATTTCTTGAAGTTTTACAATTAGGACACACTCTTCTCCATTTAATTCTTTCATCAATTACACTATCTGGTACATCAATTAAAACAAAAAAATCTGTGTCATCTCGATAACCAATTAAATCTCTAAAAAATAAAGAAAAATTTATTTGGTCTAAATCTCGGGGAAAACCGTCAATGAAAAGAGATTTCTTTTTTCTTTTTAATATTTCCCTTTTCACCAAAGCCAATATCAATTCGCTTGGCAAAAGGACTTTGGTGTTCCTTTTTTCTAAAACCGAAATTATTTCTTTCAAAGACCGAAAACCCCGATAGTTTTTTTCTAAAAAAGCTATTAATTCTTTTTTTCTTTCTTTATTTTTAAGTTCTTCATCTATTTCTCTAATCATGTCTCCAATAGAAAGGTGGTCTATTTTTTGGGGATTAATAATTTCAGCAAACATTTTAGAATAGGTTCCTTTACCGGAATTCTTTTTGCCTAAAAGATAAGCAATGAAGGTGTTTTTCTTTAAATACTCTCTTAGTTTTTCAATTTCTTTTCCAGCCTTAAACTCAAAATACTTTTTCCGCTCTTTTGGGTCGGTTAAATTAAAATTGCGGGCTAATCCCTCATTTTTAGTTTTAAAGATTGGGAATCGCATAGAATTTTTATGTCTCCTTCTAAATCGGTTCTTAAAATTTTAGCATACTTATTTAAAATATCCAAGACCTCTTGGTGGGGATGACCATAAGGATTATCCTTGCCAACGGAAATTACAGCAATTTGTGGCATAACTTTCTCTAAAAAAATCTCGCTGGTTGAAGTTCTTGAGCCATGGTGGGCAACCTTTAAAACGTCAGAGGCGAGATTTATATTTTTTTCCGCTAATTCTTTCTCAATTGATTTTGTAGTATCGCCAGTAAATAAAAGTTCATTCTGGCCGTAAACCAATCTCGCAACAATTGAAGATGAATTAAAATCTTTTACCTCTTTTCCTTCAAAGCTTTCAAGGGGCGCCAAAATTTCAAGATAAATTTTATCCCCCACTAAAATCTTTTTACCTTTAAATAAAATAGTAGTTGGAATATGTTTTTGGGAAATCTCATTTTCAAATTCGGTAAAAGCCGGGTCGGTTCCTCTGGCACCATTAAAAGCGACTAACCCTATTTCATAATTCTTTAAAACTTCAACTAATCCATTCAAATGGTCGGGGTCGGGATGGGTTAAAATTACCAAATCAATCGTTCTGTCCCAAAACGGCATATTTTCGCCTAATTTCTCTAATACTTTTGAAGAGGGGCCGCCGTCAATTAAAATCTGGCGTAATTGAGGGCTTACTATAAAAATAGAGTCACCTTGGCCAACATCAAAAAAATTAACTTCAAGCAATTTAGGCCTGTTTAGTTCATAAACTCCCAGCCAAGCCAAAATGTTCAAGCAAAATAAAACAATAAAAATTCCGAAAACAAAATTTTTTGTTTTAAGCTGCATCTGTTTAAAACGGCGTTTACTCCGATTTTACTCAATATACCAAATAGCCCAAAAACCGCCACCGAGCGGTTTTTGGGCTGAATTCAAAAAAGTTTTATATTAAAACCTAAAATTCAAATTAGGCATTACCTAAAATCCTGAACATTTTTGTCCCGCAAGTAGGACAAACTCCAGTCATCGCTCTCCTTTTTGTTCCTCCTTTTCCTTTCATTGAAACTTCTTTCGCATCTTTCATTTCTTTTTTTGCTTTACATTTTACGCAATAAGCTTGTGTCATAATATATTATAAAATTAAATCAGTTTTTTATTCTCGACCTTTTCGTAACATATAAGTAGTTGTGTGGTCAGTTTCTTTTCCACAACTATATTTTAGCTTAATTTAAGCAAAAGGGGTAGTCAAGCCCCTACAAAAAGACCGCAAAGACAGCGACCGCCTTCTTCAATCTCTTTTTTCATATAAATACAAGGGCAAATTATTTTTTTATCTTCTTCTTTATTCCCAGTAATTCTCCTGCAGGGACAATATCTTTTTCCAAATTTTTTCTCTCTTTCCAATAAACTCTTTACTAAAAATTCAACCGTCTTCTTGTCGGGGTTAACGTTAAAACTATTTTCTTTTGCCCATTTTTCGTAATTTTTGATTGTTTTTCCGATATCTTCCATATTAAAGATTTTCCCCTAACCATTTTTTAATGCTTTCTTCTGGTTGAACTCCGCTAAATCCGCTTTTTGGTTTTCCTTGTTTAAAAAGAATTACTGTTGGAATCTTATCAATACCATATTTTTGAGAAATTATTGGCGTTTCTTCAATATTTATCTTGGCAAAATTAATTTTTTCTTTAAATTCTTCGGCTAATTTTTCCAAAACTGGCGTAAGAAGCTTACAGGGTAAACACCACTCGGCCCAAAAATCAACCAGAATCGGTTTTTCGGCGCTTTCAATCTCTTGAGAAAAATTTTGATCATTCAAATTAATTGCCATAAAATTAACCGAACATTAAAATCTCGGGTTTAAAGATTAATAAAATTCCCAAAATTAATATTAAGATACCCGCAATTAAGGTTGAATATTTGTTATATTTATCAGAAAATCCGAAGCGATTTAAAGTAAAAAAGGCAAAACCGAAAATAATTAAATCATCCAACATATAGAAAATAACATAGAGAAGAAGATAAAGATAATATTGGATTGCGCCTATTCCTTGGCTGGCTAAAATCTTAGTGTACATGACCGGAAAGCCGGCTGAACATAAAAATTCAACTAAATTAACGCTGAAAGCTAGGGTAACTACTCCAATAATCGTAGCTGGGATAGCGGCGGGCTTTAATAATTTATTTATTCTATCTAATATTTTTTCTTGAGATTTAGTTT
>JBGOYX010000011.1:0-9039 GCA_041479865.1 Minisyncoccia bacterium | reverse complement strand
GTTGGTTTCAAAAGCGTAGTTAAACATTTAATTGTCGTGCTTTTTCCTGCGCCGTTTGGCCCCAAAAAAGCAAAAATTTCTCCTTTTTGGACGGAGAAAGAAATATTATCAACAGCCGTAAAGCCATCAAATTTTTTTGTTAAATTTTCAACCTCAATCATAGATTTTATTATACCAAAAAACCGCCCGACCTGTAAGGTATAGGGCGATTTTCTGTTTTGCAGGTCGTCTACCAGACTTTGTTAGAACCTGTCTGATGAAATAGAAAAGCTTGCTGCCTACAAAAGGTCAGGGGGTTATTTTTTATTTCTGTGTTTTTTCAAAAATCTGCGATGCCTCGCCTTATTTCTGTTTTTATTCGGGTTGTGTGAGTTTTTCATGCTTTAATAAACTCAGTATGGTCCTGAGCCTGTCAAAGGGTTATATTTTCTCCTTTTTAATATTTTCCTTTTCTCTTGACGGCAGAGAAGTAAGCCATAAAATAAATGGCCTCCGAAGTCTGTCTATAGACCAATTATCATCTTTAAAAATTGATGCTTTCTCTATTCTAAAACGAGAAAGTAAAGCTGTTGTAGCTTGCATATTTAAAGGAGATAATTTATTGTGTTCTGATAAAAATTCTTCTTTTGTAGTTTTCCGAGGTGCAACCATCAGAGGATGTTCCTTGTTTAAAAATCTTTGAATGCTTTGATACATAAATATTTTTTTATTAATTTTAAAAATGAATCTTTAAAAGGCCTCTGCCCATAATGTCTTCTATTCTAAGCCGAGGCTTGAATAAAAAAAGCAACTCTTAATCGCTGTGAGTTGCAAATAGTTTATTAACCCATCTAACAATAATAATGAAACAACCTATTTGTAGATCCGAACTCTCAGTCTCTACTTTAATAATACACTTCTTCTTTTAAAAAATCAAGCCCTTGCGGGCTTGAAAAACGGCAGGTGGCTAAGCAGATTCGAACTAGCCTCTGATTTTTGGGAGATCGACGGGATTTGCACCCGTGATAACGCGGCCACAGCGCGTTGTGATAACTGCTTCACCACGATCTCCGCGGATTAAATTGTGCCCCTATGAGGAATCGAACCTCAATCTTTGCCTTAGAAGGGCATTGCTCTATCCATTGAGCTACAGGGGCATGTGTAGCTTTAAAATTTTACCTTAAAACTTCTCTTTAGTCAATCCTAAACGGGTCGGGATATTGTTTTAAGTCTGTTTGGTTAAATTTTTCTTCTCTTTCCTGCCAGATTTTTAAAATTTCTTGATAGGTTTTCTCCTGAAACTTAAACGTTTCTTCAATAATGTCTATTTTCGTTTTTTGAGTTAAAATACTGTATTTATAAAATATCAAGCCGCCCAAAATTAAAGATAAAATAATAAAACAAATGGAGGTAAAAAAGGCATTTTCCCCAAAAGCCCTGGGGATTTTTTTGAAAAAATATTTGATTTTATTAGTTTCTGTTTTCATTTCATTTGGTAAAAACTTTTATCAAAAGATTAGCCTTTATGTCTCTCGTAACGAGCCCCTCAGACCCTTCCGATTTCAGTTCGTTTTCGGTTACCCTATTAATGCTAATGTTTTTAATTTCAATTAAATAAGAAGTAGTTTCTATTTTTTCAAGAAATTTTGAAAAATTATTGAAAGAACCTGTAGACAAAATTTGAAATTGAGAGGAAGGCCAAATATCTTTTTCTTTGGATGCTAAAAGGGAAATTTTAATTGAAACCTTGGAATCTTGAGAAATTTTTTCCAAAAAACCGATAAAATCAATTGGAACTTGTGGATTGAGAAATAAATTATCAATTTTTTCTATGTTTTGCAGATTTTCTTGATAAATTTTTTTAAATTCTCCGAGGTTTTTACTTTGGACTTCCAGAGAAGTTAATTCTTTTTTTGTTAATATAAAACTTTCGGAATTTTTCTTAATTTCTTTAAATAGGGGACAAACTGCGAAAAGAACTAAAAACAAAACAATTAATCCAAAAATTGTTATAGATATTAAAATTTGTTTTTTTTGATTAAGAATCATTTTGAAATTTAAACATCCGCACTCACCATTTAGGTTCGTGCTCCTTATTTATTTCGGAATTTTTCCAAATTCCAAAATAATAAAATTAATAGAAAAATTGGTCGGGTCCAACCAAGAATTGGGCGAAAAGTAAATTTGGCTAAATTTTTTTTCTTTTTCAAGGTTATTTTTAATTTCAAGTAAAATTTCTCGGTTAGAGGCTGAACCCGCTAAGGAAATCTGAGAATTATCAGCGGTAAAAGAAAAAGAAGTTAGATAAGCCCCCGAAGGTAAAATATTTGATACTTCATCTAAAATTTCAGTTAAACTTATTTGGTCTTTATAAAAAGAGTTCAAATTTGAAATATCTTGATTTAAAAATTCTAATTTTTTTTGAAAATTTTTAGTTTCTGAATCTTCAAAATTTTTTTCTTCTTGGGATAAAATAATTTTTTGAACATTAGTTTGACCTGAAATATAAATATTAATTGAAAACAAAATCGATAACAGAGAAATTAGAAAAATAAGAATCAGAATTCCTAAAATTAGAATTATCTTTTTTTGTTCTTCAATTATTAACTCTTCTTTTTCTTTTTCTGGTAAAAGATTAATCATATTTTTTTAGAATATACGAAGTATTCAAGGTTCTGCCGAAGGCAGGTTCTTAATTTAAGCGAAGCGAGAATCAAGGTTCTGCCGAAGGCAGGTTCTTAGAATAGGTGTAGCCTTCAAGGTTCTGCCGAAGGCAGGTTCTTATCTTTCTTTTATACCCCTTAGGGCTAATCCTAAGGCAGCGGTATAGCCAAGCGACTTATCGTATGGTAATTCCGGTACCTCTCGGAGTTTTTCTGGCAAAATATTTATCCAAGGATTTCCTATTTCGGTTGGAATTTTTAATTCAGCCGTTAAAAGCTCAGTTAATCCTTTTAAATTGGCTCCTCCTCCACAAAGTAGAATTTTTGAAATATTTTTACCATCGGGGGCTAAATGTTCATGCTGGGTATGGTCTTGATAATAATCGATGTATTTTTTAATTTGTTCCGTTAAATCGGTGAAAGAAGGAATTAAAGCTTCAAAAATATTGCTTTTTTCTTTTTCTATTTCTGACTCTTCATTTTTAAATTTTATCTTTAATTTTTCTTCTATACCATATTTTATTTTTAATTTTTCAGCTTCGGCTAAGTCAATTTTTAGAGTTTTGGAAATGGCTTCAGTAAATTTTTGAGAAGAAACAGGTATAGAAGCGGTAAATCTTAAAGAATAACCGGAAAAAATAATAAAGCTTGTTCTAGTCGCGCCAAAATCAATTAAAAGAACGGGGAAAGGCGAAAGCTCATTTTTAATCATGGCTCGGGAAATGGCCTGAGATTCAATTTCGAATGCTTTTGGCTGAAGACCAGCCTTTTTAATTGAATTAAGGTAAGGATTAACTGTTTTTTTGGGTAAAGCGGCAATCAAGATATCAATATGGTCTAAATGGTTGTAAACAGGTTTAACAACCTGAAAATCTAAATAGACTTCATCAATTGGCAAAGGAATATAATTTTCAGCTTCAAATATTACTGCTTTTTTCAGTTCTTCTTCTTTCATCGTTGGAAGTTGAATCACTTGTAAAAAAGCTTTCTCTTCCGGCAAAGAAGCTACCACATATCTTGTTTTTATTTTTCCCCTCTTTAATTTTAAAATAGCTTCTTTAATAATTTTTACTAAAGCCTCTTCATTTTTAATTTCTCCTTCTTTAATTATCCCCGGTTCTATTTTAACTTCCCCAAAAGAATCTAAATTTAAAAATTTACCCCTTTTTTTAAGCGAAATTATTTTTAGAGATAAATCAGAGATATCAAGACCGAAAGCTTCAGGTTTTAAATTTAAGAATTCTAACATTATTTTAAATTATATAAATAAGTTTAAGTTTTTACAATTTATTTTATTTCCGTCCAATTGATAATTCTAAAGTCTGGTTCTATATAAGGAACAAAAGAAGGCGGATCGTAAATTAATTTTGAATCGAAATAACTTTCTCTGTGTGCGTATCCAGAGCCATCACACGAACCGCCCGACCATTGGGTTCCGACCCGACCGTTGCTAATAACAGATCCATATATTTGTAAGTTGTTTCTTGAATTTCCAGGATAACAATTCCGCCCAAAACGCCCTTTTTGGGCGATAAAAATTCCCCTTAATGTCATATCGTTAGGGGACTGAGGGCCAATTAAAATCCTATTTTCTCCTATTAAAACCAGGCCATCAGAACCATCAATTGTAGTATAGTCAATATTGCCCAGTAAAACTATGTCCGTATCTACGCCCGGGGTTATAAGATTGGCCGAGGCAACGCTAACTTTTCCTTTTATCACTCCCTCCGGCCAAATATTATCTTCAATAAAGATAGCCGAACAGACGGAAGGAATAGTATAAGTGTTATAAAGATACTCGCTGTTAATAATAAAATAATCGTTATGCCAGTCTTCTTCTAAACTATAAGCGCAATTATTACTACATCCACCATAAGTAGTTTTAGAAAGCCCGCTAATTATCCATACTTCGAATTTACCTTCGTTTTTAAATTTTATATGGTAACCCTTCGCCGATGGGTCAATGGTGGTAGAAGGAAACAAATAGATCCCGCTTGTTATAGCAATATTCTTCATCCGTGCCAAATCCACCGTAATGCCGTTAAAATCAAAGGATGGAACGGGAAAGCTGAACAAACCAGAATTGCTATTCGCAGTGGTAGTAAAAACACCTGGGCAATAACAAGTAGAACTTACTACATGACAACCATGGCTTGTCGGACAGGAAGAACAGCCAAAAGAACTCGTACAGGCCCACTCGGTTTGAGATGAGGTTATTGTTGATTGATTTGCTCCATCTATTCTAACACCGCCGTTGGAATGATAGGGTCCCCTTATTTGGTGATCGTCGCCAATCCAAACATTACTGTTTAGAATGTAAGAATATTTAGCAACCGAAGTACGAGCATATAAAACGCTAATTTTTCTTTTTAACTGGGGGAAATCATTCGTCCAGCCGGTAGAAACAATTTCTTTTTTAATGTCCTGGCCGCAAGAAACCGTTGAAGTGACTTGGAGTGAAAATTTTCCGACTGGAACGCCGAAAAAATCATAAGTATGTTCGGATGTGTTCAAACAAGTTGATTCAACTTCATTGTTAATACACCAACGATAATAATCTATGCCGGCTTCGGCAATATTCAAAGCTTCGTTCCAAGCTACTTTCTGAGAGGCCTGTTTTAGTTGTAATAAAATAAATCCCAAAAGTCCGCCGAGTAAAATCAAAAATATTGTTCCAAAAACTAAAACGTAAGTTATAATTATTCCTCTTTTTTCTTTAACCAACGTAATAAAAATATTCATGAAATGGTTTATGTTTATTCTATCTTTAAATTCCTTAACTGAATAAAAGATTCTAATTCAAACTCATTTGGTGGACGATTGGGATTAACATTAACAACCAAATAGACTTTCATTACTTTGGTATCGACTAAGCGAGCCGGCACACTGGTAATCTTGTTTCCGTCACTGTCAAAATATTCGAAAATCGGAGGTGAATTACGAACATAATAGCTTATAAGCGAAATTTTTTCTTGATCTGAAGAATAATTAACTGGATCGCCAGTGGGCTCTATTACTCCTTTTAATAATTCTGTTCCAGGGGTAGTAATCATTTCGGTCCAATCCAATTCAAACTTCGCCCACATTGAATGATGATTAGGAACAGTACAGTCATGGCCAACATTACTATTCGCATCTGCTCTAAATTGAATGGAATTATCGCTCGCTTGACTGGTCACGTCAAAAGTTGCAGTCTCTTCATAATTTGCGGAGCAATGAGAACAAAAATTTCTGCAAAGATCTGAAACTAAAGTTGTTCCATCTGCCAAAATGGCAGTATACTCATAAGAACTGTCAAAATCGCCCTTAACTGAAGCCTTTAAGGAAGCCGACTGCAGAGTGTTGGTAAAAAAATTGGAGAAAGTAACATCACAATAACCTCCGGCGCTGGCGGTTGAACATTCTTTTGTTTGACTCCCCGAATTTGTCGAGTTTACCACTGACAAGAAATATCTTACTCTTTCGGTTTTGCCGTCGTTATCAATATCGCTATAAAATATAAATTGTTTATCATCGGCCAGTTCTACGGGATAAGCGCCGTTATCTCCTGTTTTTGCCGCCCTTATTTCTTTAACCATTGTTTCAATCCCTCTTCGAGCTTCTTCAATGGCTGCCGATTCTTCAAAGGCATAACTGTGTGTTTGATAAGATAAAACAATGAAACCAGCCACTGCTCCCATTGCCAAAGCAAAAACAAAAATGGCAACCATGGTTTCAATAAGAGTAAATCCTTTTATAATTTTTTGTTTTTTCATTCTCTATTCTTCTGGTTCCAATTTTATTGTCTCGGTTTTGTCTCCGGAAATAGAAACCGTTGTTGAAACGGGCAGGTAATCGAGACTAGAAATTTCTAAATTATAAGTTGCGTTATCCAAAGGAATAAAATAAGTTTGCCCCTTTGCATTAGTATATTGAGTCTGATCATAGCCCAGTCCCGTATTGTATATCCTGACCGTAGCAGAAAATATTGGCTCTAAATTATTAATATCTCGCACGGTTAACAAAAAAGAGTTTTGGGCATCTAAATATAATTTGACAGAAGTGGCGGCGTCCGGCGGAAGATTAATCGGTTGCGGCGAAGGTTGAATATTAATTAGGTCCAGTCCACTCGCCGGCGCAACTGAAAAAGTATATAAATCCCATTCTAAATTAGAAAGGTCGATATGTCCGGAAGAGTTTGAAGTTTTATCTTGGGAATATTTATAAACCGGGCTCTCTTCTTCGTCTGAACCGATGTTTTTTTTCCCTTGCAAATGGAAGGTGGTATTAGGAATAAGAACGGCCTCGGTCCAAGAGATTTGCCAATCGTAAAGAGCGGGGGAAAGAATGGAAGATTGGGTGGATAAATTTCCTTTTAATTTTAATTGAGAATAATTAACGATATTTAATGCGGACAAATCTACCGGCGAATCCCCAAAGCCATCGGAATTTCCCGGCAGATCGGCGTCTGGAATTAAAACCCAATTTTCTCCATCAAAATATAAAAATTGATAAAAAATTTGAGTATCAGAGGGCATGCTATCGTTAAAAGAAAATTCTTTCCACTTAATAAGGCTTTCCGGGGTAATAGCGGTTGAAATTAAATAACCGGAAAGCGAATATACTCCCTCTGTTTCTATTAAATTTACATGGCCATCAGAAATAAAAATATTTGAAGATTCGGAAATTTTTGTTTCATCTGAAAAAGAGTCAAAAAAATAACCTTCTCCTCCCGGAGAAAGTGTATCTATCGAAAAATTACTCAATTTATCGATAGAAAAACTAATCGGCGTACTTTTTCCTTCGAGAATTGTTGGATGAGGACTGTCTGGAGTGGTAATTTCGTCGGTTCCATAAGTTCTTTCAGTGCTGTAACCATCTTTAGAAACGACTACTTTATAAGTAGAGGCAGCTAAAGAAAAATAATAGCGGCCTTCGAATGGAGTAGCTGTTTTTAGAGTTTCGTCGGTTGCCGGATCTTTTATCTCAATTAATGAAGAGGGAACCATTATTCCATAAGCATCAAAAACAGAAACTGAAAGGATCCCGCCGCCAGTCGAACATTCCTCGGCAAGATTTTTGGGGGCTATATCGGTAACTAAAATTACCTGACCGCCAAATCTCCCAGGCCAGGAAACTTTAACTTGCACTTTTTTATAATCGTTAGGGCATTCATCTTGGGGTGGCACCTCTCCGTCGGCTAAATCAACCATATAATCAACGCGTGTTTCAATCGTATATTGAATGTTATTTTGAATAGTAGTGGTAGTCACTTCTAAAACACCTTCTGGAAAACCACCCTGAACCCCAATTGATCCAAAAGTCAGATTTCTAATTTTTTCTATTTGACCGTTGGCGATGGCGGTGGCTATAATTTTAGCCTTAGACAGGCCGATAACTTTTAAACTTAATTGGTATGCCCCGAAAATACCCAAAAAAACAATAAGCATCAATGCGGTGCCTACCAATGTCTCGGTTAAGGTAAATCCTTTTAAAGATTTCATTTGATTGCTCCTAGCATTGAATACATCGGCTGAATCATTGAAATTGCAAAAAATCCCACCGCTCCTCCGATTAGAAGCATCATCACTGGTTCAATCACCGCTGACAAATTTTTGGTGGTGTTGGCAACTTCATCCTCAAAGAAATCGGACAATTTTCCCAAAATCTCCGCCGTTTCCCCCGTTTCTTCTCCAACTTCAAGCATCTGAATAACGAGCGGGGAATAAAGATTTTGATAAGGAGATAAAGCCTCGGATAATTTTTGACCCTTTCTTACCTTGTCGATTGAGTCGGTTATGGATTGATGAAAATAAAAATTTCCCAGAGTTCCAGAAATAATTTCCAAGGAACGCAAAAGAGGTACGCCCGAGGCGATAAGAGAGCTTAAGGTTCTACTCGTGGAAGCTGAATTGGTTTTTTTGATAAGAGCTGAAATGGCCGGAAGTCTAAGGACTAAACCGTCTAAGATTTTTTTCCCGTTTTTTGTTTTCAAGCTCAATCTTAATAAAAAAATCAATATCACGATGATTAGAACGACTATAAACCATTTTTGGACTAAAAAATTGCCCAGTCCTATTACAAAACGAGTGGTAGGCGGAAGTTCCGTGTCTAATTCTTTAAAAGTTGCGGCTAATTTCGGTACAACCATAATCAACATTAAAATTCCAATTCCAATCATGGCGCAAACTATGACGGCGGGATAAATCAAAGCTCCTTTTATTTTTGATTTTAACTCATAATCTCTTTCCATTTGTCGGGTTAAGATCTTCAAAACTTCCTCTAAGGTTCCCGATTCTTCTCCAACCTTTATCATGCTTTGGAAAAGTTCTGAAAAAGCATTGGGATATTTAGTTAAAGAATCGGAAAGACTTTTTCCTTTGCTTATTTCTTCGGCAACTTCCAATAATATTTGCTG
>JBGOYX010000010.1:0-9670 GCA_041479865.1 Minisyncoccia bacterium | reverse complement strand
TCTATTTCTCTGAGGAAAAGTAAATTGAGTTCCTCGAGTCCCTGCCGGATATTCAGAAATCAAACATCCGCCTTTTTCAATAATTTTTCTTGCCAATTTTATATTTTCTTTTGGATAAATACTTTTTTCGTCTAAACCAGTTCCTAAAACAGCAATTGTCCTCCCGTTTCTTTCTATTACTGCTTGATGGCAAAAAGTATCAATTCCCGGCGCTAATCCTGAAACGATGGTTAAACCTACTTCAGCTAAATCTCCGGCAATTTCCAAAGCCACCTGTTTTCCGTAAGTTGAAAATCTTCTTGTTCCGACAATTGCAAAACAATTCTCCTCACTTTTTAATTCACCTTTATAATAAAGAACCTTTGGTGGATTTTTAATTTCTTTTAAAGATTTCGGATAATTTTCGTCATTAACGGAAATCGTTTTTATATTTTCAGTCATTTTTTAACTTTATCATTTTAATTTTAATTTTTCTATAGCTTCCGATAATATTTGACAATATAAATTCAATCCTATTTTGTTAATATTTCCTGATTGTTCTTTGCCTAAAATATTACCTGCTCCCCTTATTTCCAAATCTTTCAGGGCAATTTTATAGCCGGAGCCCAATTCTTCAGCTTCTTTTAAAGCATCAAGCCGCATTTTCGCCCTTTCTGAAAGACGACTGGGGTATAAAAAATAAGCAAAGGCTTGAATATGTGACCTGCCAATTCTTCCCCGAATTTGATATGCCTGAGATAGACCCAAATGAGTAGCGTCTGCCACGATTAAAGTATTTACATTTGGTAAATCCAAGCCATTTTCAATAATAGTTGTGGCTATTAAAACGTCAATTTTTTTATTCTGGAAATCAGCCATTACCCTTATTAAATCTTTTTCTTTCATTCTTCCGTGAACAATGTCGGATTTGACTTTCGGCAATAATTTTTCCCAAAATTTTTTTACTATTTCAATTGTTTCAACTCGGTTATGCAGATAATAAACCTGTCCGTTCCTTTTAATTTCATTTTCAATCGCTTCTTTTATAATTTTAGGGGCCCGTTCCGAACGAAGCGAGGAACGGGAGGACGCGGTGGGTGGGTTGTAGTCTTTAAAAGGCGAAATAAAAGTTTTAACTGGCAATCTCCCAACAGGTGGAGTTTGAATTAAACTGATATTCTTCAAAGAAGATAAAGCCATATATAACGTTCGGGGTATGGGGGTAGCTGAAAGCGATAAAACATCAAGAGAAGTTCTTATCTTTTTAAATTTCTCTTTTTGTTTGACTCCAAATCTTTGTTCATCGTCAATAATCAAAAGCCCTAAATTTTTAAAGTCAATATCTTTTGAAAGCAATCGGTGGGTTCCCACAATAATGTCAATTCTTCCGCTTTTCAGACCTTCAATTATTCCTTTTTGTTCTTTTTTTGATTGCAGGCGCGAGAGCATCGTAATTTTGATTGGAAGATTTTTCAATCTTTCTTTGAAGTTTTGAAAATGCTGATTGGTTAAAATGGTTGTTGGACAAATCATTACCGCTTGAAAACCGGATTTTACCACTTTTACCATTGCTCTTAACGCCACTTCTGTTTTTCCAAAACCGACATCGCCGCAAACAATCCTGTCCATAGGAGTGTCTTTTTCCAAATCTTTTTTAATTTCTTCAATCGCTTCGGCTTGATCGGGCGTTTCTTCATATTTAAAACCGGAAGCCAATTGAAAATCAATTTCATCCTCGCCTAAATATGGAGGACGAGTGACGATTTCTCTTTTGGCATAAATTTCAAGGAGTTCTTTGGCGAATTTTTCAGTTTCTTCTTTAACTTTTCTTTTTACTTTTTGCCAGAGAGAAGAGCCAAGTCGTGAAATTTTTGGCTCAACAAAACCGATATATCTTGATAATTTTCTTTCTAACCCCACGGGCACATATAATTTGTCACATTGAGCATATTCTATTAAATAATACTGCTTCTCATTAATTATTAATTGATGATTGTAAATTCCGATGCCATGATCCAAATGAACTAGATAATCACCAGGTTTTAGTCCTTTTAAATCAGAAAATAATTTTTGGGATTTTAATTTCTTTTTTAATCTTTCTTTGAATTCTTTTTCACTTTTAACTTCAGCCGGCAAAATTTCAATATTCTCAACTTTATTTCCCAAAAATTCAAAACGCAAAGCATTACTTGAATTAACGGGAAAAACATCAATGATTCCGCCTCTTTGGGAAAATTCACCGGGCTCTTGAACTCGCCAGACTCTTTCGTAACCCATTTCATCCAGCTTTCTTAAAAAATAAGAGAAATTATAATTTTGATTTTTTTCTAAATAGATAACATTATCTTCAAAAAAAGATTGTGTTTTCTTTGCTTTTAAAATTTGTTTTATATTTTGTTCAAACCAAAAATTCCCCTTTTCCAAAAAGTAGGGGGTAATGCTGACGATTAAAACTTTATCCCTTGACAAATTCACTAAAATAAATTATAATACATTATTCAACCGATTGCCAAAGTTTTAAAATGGAAAATTAAAAATTTAGTGATTTTGCTTTCCAGCCTACCTGTGAGTGGCTCGCTCCCGCCCTTTCTTTTTGAAAGAGCGGGGGGACAAAACCTGAGTAATCCCTCCTTAAACTTAGGGCCTTAGGTTACGGATTGAAACTTATGTTTTATATCTCTAACGCTCACGGGTAGACTGGAGGGCAAAAATATTTTTGCTCTTACAATTTTAATAAGGGAAAAAGAGATGATATTAGGGATATTTAATAATTGGATAGAATTGGCTTTTTCTATTTTTTTCCTCATTCTTTTATGTTTTTTACTTGGATTTCTTGATGCCATTTGGGAACAACATCAAGAAGAGAAAGAAAAACAGAAGAGAGAAAGGGCAATAGACAAGACGCAGTGGATAGGAAGCTGAATATTTTCTAATTTCTAGAGATATAACAAAAGAAGAATATATGTTTTGATATCCGGGCCGGGATTAAAACGTTCGAATCGTTACCTCGGCTTTTTTATTTTTGAGCGAAGCGAAAAAAACAAGGTTTTTACCGAGAGGAAGGTTCTTATTTATTATATGTATTCATTGTCTTTTGCAGTCCTTTGTTTATCATTGTTTCAATCGCTTCAGCGATTTTTTTTATTACTTCTTTTACGGCTTTTTCTTCTTCCTTGTTAAATTTTTGAAGAACAAACCTTTCAGTATTCCTAATTCCTAATTCCTGATTTCTAATTCCAATCCTAAATCTAACAAAATTTTTATTCTTCAATTCTCTAATTATTGATTCCACGCCTTTGTGGCCGGCTGAGCCGCGGTTTTTAACAATTCTTATTTTCTTCAAAGGAATATCAATATCGTCGTGAAACACCACAAGGTTTTTAGGTTCTAGTTTATAAGCTTTGGTTAAAAGTTTAACGGTTTTTCCCGAAAGATTCATAAAGGTTTCGGGAAGAGCTAAGATAGCTTCATTTTTGTTAAAAATTTCCTTTGAAATTAAGGCATTAAATTTTTTTTGAAATTTAAAATCGGGAAAACCAACTCTTTTCTGCCAGTAGATCAGAACTTTTCTGCCGATATTGTGGCGGGTTTTTTCGTATTTTTGCCCGGGGTTACCTAATCCCACGATAAGTAACATATTAACTAATTTTATCATAACCATTGCCAAATTAAAGGAAATTTGCTATAATTACGGTAATATGAAAAACTTTCTTTCTTTTCTTTTTGAAACGCTAAAAATAGTTGTCATTGCTTTGGTGATAGTTGTGCCTATCAGGTATTTTTTATTTCAGCCGTTTTTAGTAAAAGGTCAATCTATGGAGCCAACTTTTGAAAACGGCGATTATTTAATTGTTGACGAGGTTAGTTATAAACTTTCAAACCCTCAGAGGGGGGAAGTGGTGGTTTTTAAATACCCTAATGATATTTCTCAGCGCTACATAAAAAGAATAATCGGGTTGCCCGGTGAAACGGTGGAAATAAATGATGGAAAGATTTTTGTTTCTGGAAAAGTTTTAGAGGAAACAAGTTATTTATCACCGAATTTTTTCACACCAGATTTTGGTTTTACAAAAATTACTTTAGGCGAAAACGAATATTTTGTTTTAGGAGACAATCGTCTTCATTCCTCTGATTCTCGGCGCTGGGGAACCGTTCCCAGAGAAGACATCATTGGTAGAGTATTTGTAAGAGCATGGCCCTTTGCTGCTTTGGCTAAAATTGAAATCCCAAATTACAGCGGTTTTTAACTTTATATACCAGTCTTTTTATGAGTAAAAAACCAAAATTTCAATCGCCGACCGGAATGCACGACATATTGCCAGAAGAACAACGATACTTTCAGAAGGTTTATGACGTGGTACAAGAAATAGCTGATTTTTATCAATTTCAAAAAATTGAAACGCCAATTTTAGAACAAACTGAACTTTTTTCAAGAGGGATTGGATTGTCTACTGATATTGTTGGAAAAGAAATGTTTAATTTCAGAACTAAGGGAGGAGATTATTTGACCTTGAGGCCGGAACAAACAGCATCAATGGTTAGGGCCCATATTGAACACGGAATGCAAAATCTTCCTCAACCAGTAAAACTTTGGCATTTCGGACCTTATTTTCGTTATGAACACCCGCAAGCAGGCAGATATCGTCAATTTTGGCAATTCGGCTTTGAAGTTTTAGGAGAAGAAAATGCGGTAATTGATGTCCAAATTATTCAGATTTTTTATAATATCTTAAAAGAGCTTAAATTTAAGGATTTGGTTGTTGAAGTAAATAGTATCGGCGATTCACAATGCCGTCCTTATTATAAAAAACTTTTGGCAAGTTATTTTAGATCAAGAGAAATGGCTTTATGTTCTGATTGCCGGCGGAGATTAAGAGAAAATCCTTTGAGAATTTTAGACTGTAAAGATGAAAAGTGCCAGCCGGTTAAAGCAGCTGCTCCCCAAATGATTGACCATCTTTGCGAGGAATGTCACAAACACTTTAAGTCAGTTTTGGAATTTTTAGATGAAATAGAAATGCCTTATCATTTAAATCCTTATTTGGTCAGGGGATTGGATTATTATACAAAGACGGTTTTTGAAATTTATGAAGATTCTCCAGAAGGTAAGGACCAAGGATCTCTGCCGGGTGGCGGGAGATATGACCACTTGGTAAAGCTTTTGGGAGGAAAAGATACTCCTGCTTGTGGCGGAGCTTGCGGGGTAGAAAGATTGATAAATTTAATGAAAACAAAAAAGATCCGGCTTTCCCAGCCATCACTGCCTAAGGTTTTTTTAGCTCAACTCGGAGATTTAGCCAGAAAAAAGAGCTTGCGGTTAATGGAAGATTTTAGAAAAGGAAAAATCCAAATTACCGAATCTCTTGGCCGCGATTCTTTGAAAGCCCAACTAAATAAGGCTGACAAAGCCGAAGTAAAATATACTTTAATTTTAGGGCAGAAAGAGGCTTTGGAAGGAACAATAATTATTAGAGATATGGAAAAGGGCAAACAAGAAACAGTAAAATTAGATAAGGTGGTAAGGGAAATGGTAAAAAGAACAAAAAAATAAGAACCTCGCCTTCGGCAAGAACCTTGATCCTCGCTTCACTCAAAATAAGAACCTCCGATTTTATCGGAGAACCTTGATTTTTCGCTTCGCTCAAAAATAATTATTATGAACTGTGTTTTTTGTAAAATCGTCAAAAAAGAAATACCGGCTGAGATAGTTTATGAGGATAAAGAAATCATGGGTTTTAAAAATGTCCAAACAGAAGCGCCAATTCATTTATTACTCATACCCAAAAGACACATTGAATGGAAAAATAAATTTAAAACGAAAAATTCAATTATTTTTAATAAATTAATTTTAGCCGCAAAAAAAGTTGCTCAAAAGCAAAATATTTTTTCAGCTTGTAAATTAATTTTTAACGTCGGCAAAACCGGACACATTACCCACATTCATTTGCATTTAATAGGCGGCTGGAAGAAAAAAATACCCATGAGAAATATTTAAAAATATGGTTTTAGAAGTTAAAAAACAAGAAAGAGAAACAACCCAAAGTTTAGTTAGGCGTTTTACTAAAGCTGTTCAGGGCAGCGGAATTTTAATTAGAGCAAGAAAAATTAGGTTTAAAGAAAGAAAAAAATCTGGAACAATGCAAAAAAAAGCAGCTAAAACAAGGGAAGAGAGAAAAAATAAATATGAAATGTTGAAAAAATTAGGGAGATTATCCAGAGAATAAAAAGAATAAAAATTTTATGAACCCACTGAGGCAAAAAATCCAAGAAGAATTAAGAGGGGCATTAAAAGAAAAAAAAGAGGTGAAACTTTCAACTTTAAGAATGCTTAGTGCGGCCATAGTGAATAAAGAAAAGGAAAAAAGATATAAAATAAGCAAGAGGAAGCCGGAATTAACAGAAAAGGAAATTGAAAAAGAAAGTCAATTAATTGACGAGGAGGTTATTGAAGTAATTTCTTCTGAAGCCAAAAAAAGAAAAGAAGCAATTTTAGAATTTGAAAAAGGCGGCAGAGAAGATTTAGTAAAAAAAGAAAAATCAGAATTAGCAATTTTGGAGAAATATTTGCCAGAACAATTATCGGAAGAAGATATTAAAAAAATCGTTAAAGAAGCTATTGAGAAAACCGGTGCTAAAGAAATAAAAGAAATAGGAAAAGTAATGGCGGAATTAATGCCAAAAGTCAAGGGCAAAGCTGATGGCAGTTTAGTTTCAAAAATTGTAAAAGAATTACTTACTTCCCAAACTGAATAACATTTTAAAAAATGTTTCATGGTGCCCCCCGCGAAGCGGGGGGGGCACCATTTGTTTTTTAGGGCCGAATTTGGTAAAATTGTAAAATGATTGAGATTAATAATTTGAGCAGGATAAAGATTGATAAGAGATTTTTTAAAAAAGTAATTCAAAGGGTTTTGAAAGGCGAACGGAAAGAAAAAAAAGAAATTTCTCTTGCCTTTATAAATCCGGCAAAAATCCGTAAATTAAACAAAAAATATCGCAAAAAAGACAAATCGACAGATATACTTTCATATATATATAATATAAATTCAGGCGAAATAGTTATTTGTCCTCAAAAAGTTAAAAAGAATGCTAAAATATATAAATCAGCTTTTAAAAAAGAATTAAGTCGGGTTTTAATTCACGGAATTTTACACCTTTTAGGCTGGGACCACGAAAAGTCGGCAAAAAAAGCTAAAGATATGGAGGGAAAAGAAAATTATTACTTATCTCAATTAAAATTTAAAAATTAAAAATTATGGCAAAGCCATCTATTATAACTGGCTTAGATATTGGAACAAGCGCGATAAAGATTTTAGTTGCTTCAAAAAAACCAAAAGAATCAGAATTGGAAGTTATATCTTTAATTCAGGAACCTGCGGCTGGAGTCAGAAAAGGAGTGGTTATCGGTATGGAAGAAGTTTCTGCTGTCTTAACCGATATTTTGGAAAAAATTCGGCGTGACAACGGTTTAAAAATTGATTCAGTTTTTCTTAATATCAATGGCGGTCACATTTTTTCTGCTTCTTCTCATGGTACGGTAGCTGTTTCCCGAGCTGACCAAAAAATTTCTGAAGAAGACATAGAAAGAGTTTTTCAAGCCGCCCAGACGTTTTCTCTTCCTTCAAACAAAGAAATTTTTGATATTTCTCCCAAAGAATTCATCGTTGACGGCCAAGGTGGAATAAAAGAAGTTTTAGGACTTCGAGGAGTGAGATTAGAAGCTGATGTTTTAGCTTTGGGCGGTTTTTCACCCTATTTAAAAAATTTGACTGAAGCCGTTTTAAATTCTGACCTTCAGATTTTAGACAGGGTTCCTTCGCCAATAGCTTCAGCTCGAGCAGTTTTAACTTCCCGACAAAAAGAATTGGGAGTGGCTTTAGTTGATATTGGAGCAGGCACCACGGGTTTAGCTGTTTTTGAAGAAGGAGATTTAATTCATCTAATAATTTTACCAATTGGTTCCGCTAATATTACAAATGACATTGCTATTGGTTTGAAAACTGACGTTGACATTGCAGAGAGAATAAAAATAGAATACGGAACTTGTTCTTTAAAGGGGAATAATAAAAAATCTGTTAGTAGAAAAAAAGAAAAAATTGAAATAGGCGAAGATGCGCCATTGATTTTTTCTCAGAAACAATTAACAAATATTATTGAACCAAGGGTTTCTGAAATTTTCAGTCAAATTTATAAAGAATTAAAGAAAATTGGCAAGGAAAAACTATTGCCTGCTGGCGTGGTTTTAACCGGCGGAGGGGCAAAATTGCCAAAAATAGCAGAATTAGCTAAAAAAGAGTTAAAGTTGCCGGTTAAAATAGGAAAACCCCAGGGAGTTTCCAATTTAGAAGACCCCGCTTTGGCAGTTTGCGGCGGATTGGTTCTTTTAGGAACAGATTCGGCAGAAGGAAAAGCTTTTGAACTTGGAGAGGGGGTGGGGACAAAAATTAAAAGAATTTTTAAAATCTTTATTCCGTAAAGATTTCTACGTAGTGGCTAAATTTTTATACCATGAAAACAATAACAAAAATAAGAACCTCGCCTACGGCGAGAACCTTGATCATAACAGATTAAGAACCTCGCCTACGGCGAGAACCTTGATTCGGCAATAAATTTATGAAATCTATTACCAAAATTAAAGTAGTAGGGGTTGGAGGTTCAGGATGTAATGCCATTTTAAGAATGAGGAAAGCTAAAATTAAAGGTATTGAGTTGATTGCTATTAATACCGATGACCAGGATTTAAAGAAAACTAAAGCTGATTTTAAATTAAGAATTGGGAAAAACATTACTCAGGGTTTAGGAACCGGTATGAATCCTGAAATTGGAAGAAAGGCAGCTCAGGAAAATAAAAACGAAATTCAAGAAGTTTTAAAAAATTCTGATATGATTTTTATTACTTGTGGTTTGGGCGGAGGTACGGGTTCCGGAGCTTCGCCAATCATTTCCGAGATTTCCAAAAATTCAGGAGCTTTGACCGTGGCAATAGTTACTCTGCCTTTTTCCTTTGAGGGAATTTTCCGTAGGAAAATTGCTGAGAATACTGAAAGACTACTAAAAGGAAAAGTTGATAGTTTGATTACAATTGAAAATGATAAATTATTGGAAAATCTGGATCCTAAAACTTCTGTTTCTGCCGCTTTTTGGGTTTGCGATGACATTTTAAGACAAGCAGTTCAAGGAATTACTGATTTAATTTTTTTACCTGGCATAATAAATGTTGATTTCGCTGATGTTTATTCAATAATGAAAAATTCTGGCACAGCTTTGTTTGGAATAGGTTTAGCTTGTGGAGAAAACAGAGCCACTGAGGCAGCAAAGCGGGCAATTAATTCTCCCTTGCTTAATATATCTTGCAAAGGAGCAAAAGGAGTTTTATTTAATATTTCAGGAGGTGACGACCTTTCACTTTCTGAGATAGACGAAGTGGCTAAATTAATTACCCAAGAAATTAACCCAGAAGCTAAGGTAATTTTTGGAGCCTTAAAAGATAAAAATTTGAAAGAAGGAGAAATAAAGGTAAGTGTCATTACTACTGGTTTTTGACCTCGCTAAGCGGGGTTTTTGAAGGTGTGTATAACTCCAATTTTTAACAGAATTTGACTCCGTTTGACGGAGTTTTTTATTGAGTTAAAATGAAATAACATTCTTCTTTATAAGAGATTTTTTTATCCCGCACCTTTAAGGAATATCG
>JBGOYX010000009.1:0-9693 GCA_041479865.1 Minisyncoccia bacterium | reverse complement strand
TAAATGCCCACCACTTTTATATTTGACGGTTCTTTCCCCTTTTCTGGTTTTTCAATCAGATTTTTAGCTTTATCTCCTTCTAAATCTAAGATTCCAAAAAGCGAAGGTTTTTCAGTTTCAGTCCCTAATAAAACTATTTTCGCTCCCGAAGATTTTTGTTTCTCTAAAATAGATTTAATATAATCCTCAACGTCAAATCTTTCGGTATTCAAAACGAAAAATTGGTCCTGTAAAACATTTCTTGCCTGAAAAAGGGCGTTTCCCATTCCTTTGGGCTCTTCCTGAATAATATATTTAATATCAACTCCTAAATTATAATTCTTCAATTCATCTTCAACGTCTTTTTTAGGCCCCTGAACAATAATAATTTCTTTAATACCAGCTTTCTTTAAACTCTCAATTGTATACCAAATCAAAGGTCGCCCCATTATTTTAAGGAGTGATTTATGTTTTTGGTTTAATGGCCAGAAACGAGATGACTCGCCTGCTGCTAAAATCACTGTCTGCATAAATTTACTATAATCTTCGCCAATTTATTGGAATTATGAAGAACCATTGTTCTTCTGTTTTCTTTTTTGACAAGAATATCCGAAGGATTTAACGGTTGGAGACGGTGGTCTAAAATATCTTCTCCGATAAATTTCTTATTTTTTAACAAGTTTTTATCGTATTTGACAAAGTCTCCTTTGGGAAAGACTTTTTTTATTTTTTTTAATAAAGCTTTGGGTAATTTTCCTGTATTAAAAATTACATGATCCACAGGGTTTTTTCCTAAATATTTTCCCAAAACAATTAAAAAATCTTGCACGCTAAAATTATCCGTATTGCCTTTTTGCGTCATTAGATTACAAATAAAAATTTTTTTAGCTCGGGAACTGCGGAGGGCTGTTTTTATTCCCTTTACCAAAAAATTGGGTAAAATACTGGTATAAAATTTTCCGGGAGCAATAATAATGCAATCTGCATTCTTAATTGCTGAAATGGCTTTTGGGTTGGCTTTAACCTTAGGCTTTAAAGAGAATTTTTTAATACCTATTTTTGATAAATACCCGCAATTTATAATATTTTCTTCACTTTTTATTATTTTTTTATTGTTTAACAAAACTTCTATATCGGCATTATTTAAGGTGACGGGAATTATTCTACCTTTAATATTCAATAATTTTCCCATAATATCTACTGCTCTTTCTAAACTTCCTGCCATCTGCCCTATTCCAGCTATCAAAAGATTACCAAGATTATGGCCCTTAAGCGTTCCCTTTCCAAAACGATAATGAAGAAATTTGGTAAGGTTGCTTTTATTTGCCAGTGCAACCAAACATTGTCTTATATCTCCGCAGGGTAAAACATTTAATTCTTTTCTTAATTTGCCGCTGGAGCCTCCGCTATCAAACATTGTTATAATAGCACTTAAATTAAACGGGTATTTTTTTAGTCCAGACAAAACAACTGAAGAGCCAATGCCTCCGCCAATAACAACGATATTTTTTATTCTTTTTGACATATGCTCTCTTTTATCGTAAACTAAAATTAATCTGAAATCAAATTTATGGCAGATAAATTTCTAATTAAAGGCGGCTTCCCGCTTTCGGGAGAGGTTGAGATTTCGGGATATAAAAATTCAGCTGGCGCAATTTTGGCGGCTGTTTTGCTTTCCGAAGAACCATCTATTATTGATAATCTGCCTCAAGTCACCGATGTTTTGGACCAAATTGAAATTTTAAAACAGATGGGTGCAGAAGTTGAATGGCAGGGAAAAAGAAAATTAAAAATAAATACAAAAAATATAAATCCTGAAAAAATTCCTATTAATCTTTTTGAGAAAATGAGAGTCTCGGTACTGTTTATCGGACCCTTGGCTATCAGGTTTAAAAAGTTCAAAGTTCCCCATCCCGGCGGAGATAAAATCGGTTTAAGACCGATTGTCACCCATCTGGAAGCTCTTGAAAATTTCGGCATAAAAACCGAGGAAAAAGATGGCTTCTATTATTTCCAAGCTCCCGAAAAACTGGAGGGCAAAAAAGTGGTTTTAAAAGAGTTTTCTGTAACCGCTACTGAAATTATAATGATGTTGGCAAGCCGGGCTGCAGGAATTACTAAAATTGAAATTGCCGCCGCCGAACCCCAAGTTCAGGATTTGGGATTTTTTTTAAGAAAAATGGGTGTAAAGATAGAGGGAATCGGCACCCACACCGTTGAAATTGAGGGAAAGGAAAAATTAGGCGGTGCCGAATTTTCTTTATGTCCGGATTTACTGGAAGCCGGAACGTTTTTTATAGCTTTGGCACTGACCGGCGGAGAAGGCAGAATAAAAAACATAAATCCCGACCACCTCACATTTTTTCTGGGGAAGATGAAAGAAATGGGAGTAAATTTTGACATCTCAGACAATGAAATTTTAGTTAAGAAATCTAATAATTTTAAGCCAGCCAAAATTCAAGTCCTTCCTTATCCCGGATTTCCGACCGACTTGCAACCCCAAACATCGGTTTTATTAACACAAGCTCAGGGAAAATCTTTAATCCACGACCCTCTATATGAAAATCGCTTCCAGCATTTACACGAATTAAGAAAATTGGGGGCTGACATTGAAATCACCGACCCTCACCGGGCTTTAATTTTTGGAAAAACGGAACTTATCGGGAATAAAATCAACGCCTCAGATATAAGGTCGGGCGCTGCCTTGATTTTAGCGGGATTGATTGCTAAAGGCCAAACTACAATTGAAAATATTTCTCAAATTGAACGTGGACATGAAAAAATTGAGGAAAAATTACGAAAACTCGGCGCACAAATTGAGAAGATTAAACTAAACTAAAATAGAAATTAAAAAATCGCCCGATCTGTCTGTAAGGTATAGGGCGATTTTTTTGTTTGGCAGGTGGCTAAGTAGATTCGAATTGTTCTAACCTCTGGATAGGTCAAACGCTTTAAGATTTAATTCTAAGAATTTTTCCGGGATTATTTTTTTAATTGCTGCTAATAATGATTCGGGTTTTAGGGGAATTAATTTTTTGAAAACGGCTAAACAAATCAAATAAACTCCGGCTAAAACTTCTGTTCCAAGTTTTTCTTTACAGATTTCTGCTGCCGGGACAACCGCTATGTTTTTGGTTATTTTTTTAAGATTATCTAAAATTTCTTTTTCAGATAAAGGTTTTGCCGCAGGGATTGGAACAATATATTTATTTATTAAAAAATTGGTTTTAGAATTGGCGTAATAACTTCCTTTCAAAGTTTCCTGCATTTCCAAAGCTAAGATTAAATCGGCTTTCCCCTGAGAAACCATTGGCGAAAAAATCTCCTTGCCGAACCTTATATGGACTTCAACCGAACCCCCTCTCTGAGCTAAACCGTGAAGCTCCGAACTTTTAACGTCATAGCCTTCAATAAAAGCAGCCTGATTTAAAATCTGCAAAAGGGTAATCTGTCCCTGTCCGCCAGTCCCCACAATCATTATATTAAATTGAACTATTTTTTTATTTGAATGCATATTCTTTTAGCAATGATTACCGAAACTTCGTCTTTGGCCAAGAAATCTTTTACCGCCTGGCTGAATTCTTCCTGGTTGACGGGGTCTATTGTTTTTAAATTTTTAACTCCGCAAGCTTCAACAATTTTTTCTATTTCTATTGGCTCTGCCACGCCTACTGCCGCCGGATGAGGCTGGTGACCGGTCATAGCCGTAGTTTCATTATTCAAAATAATGATTAAAGGGTTGGATTTGTTGAAAACGGTATTGATTAAAGCCGGTATCCCCGCATGGAAAAATGTGCTGTCTCCGATGAAAGTTATCAATTTTTGGCTGGTTGCTTTTTTAATGCCGTGAGCGATTCCGATTGAAGAACCCATACAGGATAAATAATCCTGCATATTAACTGCCGGATTTCCAAATAGCATATAACATCCAATATCTCCGCCAAAAACCACCTCTTTAGGATTAACCGCTTTTTTTATCGCATTAAAAACCAGCCAGTAAGGGCATCCCAAGCAGAATTGCGGGAAACGTTTAGGCGCAAAAATTTTTGATTTCGTTTCAATTTCTAGTTTTTTGTTAGCGACTTTGGCAATAGACGAAGCGACGATTTCCGGCCTTAATTCGCCGACTACCGGCAATAAATTTTTCCCAAAAATCTGAAGTTTAGGATTTGTGTCTTTAGCTAAACCTCTTACCCATTGTTCCAAAGACGCTTCCAACTCTTCTACAATTAAAACTTTTTTGAGTTTCCTTATGAAATTTTTAACTTTTTTATTGGGCGAAGGATAGAAAACCCCGAGCTTCAAAATAGGCAAGTTGAGATTCAACTCTTTTAAGATTTCTTTCACATATAGATAAGGGATGGCTGAAGTTATAATTCCTATTTTTGATTTTTTGTCACCTTCAATCTTATTTATTTTTGTTTTTTCTGAAAACTCTCTTATTTTTTCAATTTTTTCAAACAACTCTTTTTTCATTTCCAAAACGCGTGGCGGCAACGTCACCCATCGTTTGACGTCTTTAATAAATTTTCCTTTATTCTTAATTCCTAATTCATACTCCCCAATTTTTACCGGCATTCTCTGATGGGCCACTCTTGTGGTAGTTCTTATCATCACTGGTATTTTAAATTTTTCTGAAATTTGAAAAGCTAATTTGGTAAAATCTAAACATTCTTGCGGGTCCGATGGCTCTAAAATCGGTATATGAACAAGGTTTCCAACGGGTCTCGTATTTTCTTCTGACTGGGCTGAACTATGACAGGAAGGGTCGTCAGCAACAATAATCACGGTTGGCCCCTTTGTGCCGGTATAAACAAAAGGAATTAAAGCGTCTAAACAGACATTGAGTCCGAAATTTTTCATTGCCACCAAGGTTTTTAAACCGGAAAAACTGGCGCCAATGCCAGCTTCTAAAGCTACTTTTTCATTTGTAGAAAATTCAAAGTAAACGTTAGCGTCTTTTGCAATTTTATAAAAAGTATTACCAATTTCCGAAGCCGGAGTGCCGGGATAAGTAGAGATAAAATTGACGCCCGATTCCAAGGCGCCTCTAACAATAGCTTCATTTCCCAATAAAATAATTTTTTTATTGGAATTATTTTGAAGAATATTCTCCATATATAAATATTTTACTCTACCGTGACGCTTTTTGCCAGATTTCTTGGTTTGTCTACATCTCTGCCAAGCGCTACAGCTATATAGTAGGCGAAAAGATGTAAAGGAATTACTGATAAAATCGGAGTTAATATTTCTAAGGTTTTTGGGATATAAATTACATCATCAACCAATTCCTTAATTTCTTCATTACCCTCGGTAGTAATAGCAATTACAGGTCCATTTCGAGCTTTAATTTGTTGAATATTGGAAATCATCTTTTCGTAAACTGAATCAGAAGGACAAATAGCAACTGTTGGAAAGTTTTCATCAATCAAAGCTATGGCTCCGTGTTTTAATTCACCGCCTGCAACTCCTTCAGCATGCAAATAGGAACATTCTTTTAATTTTAAAGCTCCTTCCAAGGCAATCGGATAATTATATTTTCTACCAATAAACCAAAAGTTTTTAAAATCTTTGTATTTTTTTGCTATTCTTTCAATTTCGGGAGCCAATTTTAAAACTCCTCCGGCGAGATCGGGCAATCTTAAAAGTTCGGAAACAATTCTTTTCCCCATAACCAAAGACATATCCCTCTGTCTCCCTAAATAAACCGTAAACATAGCTAAAGTTGCTAACTGGCCAAGAAATGCTTTGGTTGATGCTACTGCTACTTCCTGACCAGACCTTGTATAAACACCCGCTTCTGTTTCTCTTGATTGAGTGGAGCCAATAACATTCGTAATTCCTAAAGTTAAAGCTCCCTTCTCTTTCATTTCTTTTATAGCCGCTAAAGTATCTGCCGTTTCTCCTGATTGAGAAATAAAAATACCAGCCGTATTTTTATCAATTATTGGTTTTCTATAACGAAATTCTGAACCCAAATCAACCTCTACGGGTATATTGGTATATTCTTCTAACATATATTCTCCAACTCTAGCCGCATAAGATGCAGTTCCACAGGCAATTAAATTTATTTTTTTAATTTCTCTTAATTTATTCTCAATAGTACTTAATCCTCCTAATTTTACATTACCTTCTTCTGGCAATAATCTACCTCTGATGGCATTTTTAATTGTTTCAGGTTCTTCCATAATTTCTTTTAACATAAAATGAGGATAGCCGCCCTTTTGAGCCTCTTCTGGTGTCCAGTCAATTTGGATAAATGACTTTTCTTTTAAAATGTGGAAATTGTCCGGCTTTAAAACGGCGATTTCATTATCGTCCAAATTAATGACCTGCCTAGTGTGAGTGATTACCGCCGAAGGATCAGAAGCAATTAAAATTCCGTTCTGATTAACCCCTAAAATCAGAGGGGAAGAAAGACGGGCAGCAACCATTTTCCCTGGATCTTTTTTGGAAATAACAACTATTCCGTACGTACCGTGCACCTCTCGCAGGGCTTTTCTGACGGCCTCTTCCAAATTTCCTTGAAAATGTTTTTCAATTAAATGACACAGAACTTCAGTATCGGTTTCTGAACTGAATTTATGACCCTCTTTCAGTAGTCCTTCTTTTAATTCCCTATAATTTTCAATAATGCCGTTGTGTACCGAAAAAATTTCTTTTTTACAATCCCAGTGAGGATGAGCATTTTCATCCGTTACGCCACCGTGAGTTGCCCAACGGGTATGTAAAATAAAAGGGCTGCCGTTCAAGTCTAAATTACTTTCCAAAATTGCTTTTTCTAAATTATCTATTCTTCCTTTTTTCTTTATGCAAAAAATTTCCTTTTTTTCAGGATTATACCAGGCAGCGCCAGCTGAATCATATCCCCGGTACTCTAACCTCCTTAGAGCTTCTATTCCTACTCTTATATTTTGATTTTTACCAATATAACCTACTATTCCGCACATATTTGTTAAATCACGATATTAATTAATTTTCCTGGAACAAAAATTACTTTTTTAATTCTTTTTCCCTCTATCCACCTTTTAACTTTTTCTCTTTCTAATGTCAATTTTTTAGCTTCCTCTTCTGAAATATTAGCATCAACCTCAACTTTATCCCGAACCTTGCCATTTACCTGGATTACCAAGGTTATTATTTTTTCTTTAAGTAATTTTTTGTCGTATTTCGGCCACGATTGCTTATGAATACTTTCTTCATGTCCCATTTGATGCCACAATTCTTCGGTAATATGGGGAGCAAACGGCGAAAGTAAAATCAGCGTTTTTTTAAGCGTATCTCTGCCAATTTCTGGTTTATTTTCTAACGCAAAATTAATAAATTCCATAAAAGCTGCGACTATTGTATTAAATTTTGTCGCCTCCAAATCATTATCTATTTTTTTATTTAATTTATTTATCTCCTTTATTGCGCTTTTACTACTTTTCTTATTATTCTGACAATCTGAAAATAATTTCCAAACTTTTTCCAAAAACCTGAAAACGCCTTTTACTCCCTGAGTACTCCAAGAAATAGCTTGGTCAAAAGGCCCCATAAACATTTCATAAAGACGCAAAGTATCTGCTCCGTATTCCTTGATAATATCATCTGGGTTAATTACATTTCCGAAAGATTTTGACATTTTTCTGCCGTCTTCCGCCAAAACAATTCCGTGAGAAGTTCTTCTTTTATATGGCTCTGGCTGCAGAGCTATATCAATGTCAAAAAGAAATTTATAGATAAATCTGGAATATAAAAGATGTAAAGTAGTGTGTTCAAATCCGCCGTTGTACCAGTCAACCGGAAGCCAATATTTTAATTTATTTTTATCCGCCAAGGATTTATCATTCTTTGGGTCGGTATATCGCATAAAATACCAGTTGGAACCCGCCCAATTAGGCATAGTGTCCGTTTCTCTTTTGGCGGGACCCGCGCATTGCGGACATTTTACATTAACCCATTCGGAAATCGTGGCCAAAGGCGATTCGCCTGTTCCGGTAGGTTGATATTTTTCTATGTAAGGCAGTTCAACCGGCAAATCTTTTTCCGGTACTGGGACTTTTCCGCACTTTTCGCAATGGATGATTGGAATCGGTTCTCCCCAATAATGCTGTCTGGAAAAAATCCAGTCTCTTAATTTATAGCAGATTGTTTTTCTACCTAAATTTCTCTTTGCTAAAAATTCAGTAATTCTCTCTTTGGCAATTTTTGAGTCTAATCCGTCAAATCTTCCTGAACTTATTAAAACTCCCTCTCCTTCATAGGCCTTTCTAAAACTGCCGTTAGAAACCACAATCGGCGCCTCTTTCGGCAGTTCTTCTTCATAAGGTTTTATTACTTCAATCATTGGTAAATTATATTTTTTTGCGAAATCAAAATCTCTCTGGTCGTGGCAAGGAACCGCCATTATAGCTCCTGTGCCATAAGAAGATAAAACATAGTCTGCAGCGAAAATGGGAATTTCCCGATTATTTACGGGATTTACGGCTTTTATTCCTTTAATTTCTGCCCCGCTTTTCTCTTTTATTTCAGAAATTCTCTCTCTTTCGCTTTTTCTTTTTGATTTTTCAATATAATCTTCAATAAATCTGTAATTTTTAATTTGAGGTTTTAATTTTTCAATAATGGGGTGCTCGGGTGCCACCACTAAATAAGTGCAGCCAAACAAAGTGTCCGGCCTAGTGGTAAAAACTTCAATCTCCTCGTCAGTTTTGGATTTTAGATCCTTAACTTGGAACTTTATTAAGACTCCTTCTGATCTTCCAATCCAGTTTATCTGCTGAATTTTAACTTTTTCCGGATAATCAACTTTTTTTAAATCATCTATTAATCTGTCGGCGTAAGCTGTAATTTTTATCATCCACTGTTTTAATGTTTTTTCCCCTACTTCCGCTCCGCATCGTTCACATTTCCCATTCACTACTTCCTCATTGGCTAAACCAATTTTACAAGAAGGACACCAATTTACCGGAATTTCAGCCTGATAAGCCAATCCCTTTTCAAAAAGTTTAAGAAAAATCCACTGAGTCCATTTATAATATTTAGGATCTGTAGTGTTTATTTCTCTGGACCAGTCAAAAGAAAGACCCAGATTTTTTATTTGTTTTTTAAAATTGGCTATATTTTTTTCGGTGGCTATTTGAGGATGAATTCTTTTTTTAATGGCGTAATTTTCCGTCGGCAAGCCGAAAGCATCCCAACCAATGGGATATAAAACATTAAACCCCTCCATTCTTTTTTTCCGTGAAATAGCATCTAAAGCGGCGTAGGGACGAGTATGACCGACGTGAAGGCCGTCTCCGGAAGGGTAGGGAAATTCAATCAAAATATATTGTTTTTTCTTTTTTGAGAAATCTTCAGCCCTATAAAAACCGCTTTCCTCCCAATATTTCTGCCATTTCGGCTCTATTTTTTGAGGATTATAATTTTCCATCGTTAAATCTTGAATAATTTTTTAGCATTTTTAGTAGTGGTTTCTAATATTTCTTCATAACTCAAATTTTTTAATTTAGCAATTTTCCCAGCAATATGTTTTACATAGATTGGTTCGTTGCGACCATTTTCTTGTGGAGGTGTTAAATATGGACAATCTGTTTCAATTAAAATTCTATCTAAAGGCATTTTTTCAATTATTTTGTCTAAATTAAATTTAAAAATTATCCCATTCAAACCCAGATAAAAACCCATTTCTAAATATTTTTCCGTTTGCTCCTGATTACCAGTAAAACAATG
>JBGOYX010000008.1:0-9831 GCA_041479865.1 Minisyncoccia bacterium | reverse complement strand
ACTCTAAAGCTGTCTAGTCTCCAACCCCCCTCACTCCCGGAATATTATCAGAGGGGTCGCCACATCATGCTTTAAAGTCAAGGAGATCATTGGGAGTTAACCCCTGACATTTTTCTTTGACCAAATCTTCGTCATATAGAATAATATCTTTTACTCCTTTCCTTAAAGCATAAACTCTCACCTGAGGATTAATTAACTGAAAATTGTCTTGGTCTCCGCTTAAAATAATGATTTTAATTTTCGGAAAAACTTGTTTTTTGGGAGCGAGATAGGCGATGGTGCCAATAATATCGTCTGCCTCATATCCTTTTTTTTCAAAAACCGGAACTGAAAATACCTTTAAGACTTCTTTTACTATTGGAATTTGTTTATAGAGCTCTTCTGGAGCCGGTTTTCTTTTCGCTTTATATTCTTTAAATTTTTGATGACGGAAGGTAGGAGCGGGAAAATCAAAACAAGCTGCAATATAATCTGGCTGGAATTCTCGGATTACCTTTAAAAAAACCAATAAAAAACCATACACGGCATTAACTAATTCTCCTTTTTTGGTGGTTAAGGGAGGTAAAGCATGATAAGCCCGGTGGATAATGGAATTGCTGTCGATGATAATGAGATGTTTTTTATCCATTTTTTTGAAATGTAATTTCTCTTTTATTTTTTGCTAAAAATTTAAATTTCAAAATTAAAATATCTTTTGGCGATATCTTGCGGACGCGGTCTGCCCATTCAATGGCAACGATATTTTGAGGCTGAGATATAATTTCTTTAAAGCCCAAATCTAAAATGTCTTTTGGTTTTAAAATTCTATAGCAATCAATATGGTAAAAATTTTTAAATCGGCCATTCGTTTGGCGAATTGGAATTTTAAACCTTCTCATAATGATAAAGGTTGGGCTTAATATTTTTTCTTTAATCCCTAATTCTTTTGCCAATCCTTGCAGAAATGTTGTTTTCCCACCACCCAAATCCCCCTCCAGACCAAGGATAACCGCTGTTTTCCATGTCTTGGTTTTTAGTATTTCTTTGGTTAAAATTTTGCCTATTTTTTTAGTTTGAAACGGGGAATTTGTGATATATTTAAATTTCATTTGACTTCTTTTCAAATTTAAGCTATTTTAAAAAAAGCTTCCTTTCACCTATCTTCTAAAAAATTAAAGAAATTTACAATATCATGGAGAAAGAGGTCAGTAAAATCACAGGCCAAATAGTAATTTCTCCGGCTATTCTTTCTGAAATTCAAAAAGAAGTAAAAAATGTCCCCAATTTTAAGAAAAAAATTGAGGAAGTTTTGTCTAAAAGAACAACTGAAATTTTAGAGATTGTTTTGGGCGGCGCATTTTTTTTGGATGCTTCTGATATTCATATTGAACCCGAGGAAGAAAAAGCAAAACTCCGAGCAAGAATTGATGGAGTATTGCAAGATGTCGTAGTTATAAACCAAAAAATATATGATTCCTTGATCTCCCGGATTAAACTTCTTTCGGGGCTTAAATTAAATATCACCGACCGACCCCAAGATGGTCGGTTTTCTATTGTAACTGAAGAAACAACTGTTGAAGTTAGAGTCTCGGCTTTGCCAGCTGAATACGGAGAGTCAGTTGTTCTTAGAGTTTTAAACCCTAAAAGTTTAATTGAAATAGATGTTTTAGGGCTAAGAAAAGACTTATTAAAAACATTTGAAAGAGAAATTAAAAAACCGAACGGTATGATCATTGTAACGGGGCCCACTGGTTCTGGGAAAACCACTACCCTTTATGCTTTTTTAAGAAAAATCCACCGACCAGAAATCAAAATTATAACCATTGAAGACCCGATTGAATATCATTTAGGGGGGATTTCCCAAACTCAGGTGGCGCCAGAAAAAGGATATGATTTCGCTAATGGTCTAAAGTCTATTGTCCGTCAAGACCCGGACGTAATTTTGGTCGGGGAGATAAGAGACCTTGAAACAGCCCAAACTGCCCTACAAGCAGCACTAACTGGCCATTTAGTTTTAAGCACTTTGCACACGAATGATGCCGCCGGAACCATAACCAGATTGCAGTCTTTAGGAGAAAAACCAGCTAATATTGCTCCAGCTATTAATATGGCTATTGCCCAAAGACTGATTAGAAAAGTTTGCCAGAAATGCGCTAAATTTGAAAAAATTTCGTCTCAGGAGTTTGAGAAAATAAAAAAAGCTTTAAAAAATATCCCAAAGGAGATAATAAAATATTCAGAAACCTCCAAGATACCAAGGTCTGTAGGGTGTCAAGACTGTAATTTTACTGGCTATCGGAAACGGGTCGGGGTTTTTGAAGCTTTTTTAGTTGATAATGAAATGGAAAAATTTATCTTAACCTCTCCACCTATCGCTACTTTGCGAGAAAAAGCAATTGGAAATGGGATGGTTACTATGTATCAAGACGGATTAATAAAAGTTTTAGGGGGAGTGACTACCATAGAAGAAGTAGAAAGAGTAACCGAACCAACAGAATAGCCCCAAAGCTGGGGGTCGACTTAAGTATTAGAAATTAAGTTTAGAATTTCCCCGAGGAACGGTTCAGCATCACCTGGGCCGTCCGGTAAACTAAGAAAAACTCCAGACCCCCAGCTTTGGGGCTATCATAATATTAAATTATAATTTTTCATAAAACAAAAAATATACTAAGTTTCACTTATTATAACAAAATATTGAGATTATGTCAAGAGAGAACAAAAGATTCTTTTTTATAAGCTTTTTCTTTTTATTTTTCTTTGTCATTCCATGTTCGGCGGTTATTCAAGACCGCCTTATAATTGTTGAGGTTCAAATCGCCGGAGAAAAGACCAATAATGATTTTATTAAAATTTATAATCCTTTAGACAACGATTTGGATATCAGTGGCTATAAGTTGATGAAAAAAAGCTCAACCGGAAGTGAATCATTAATTAAAGTTTTTCCGTCAGGAAGTATTCTTTCCGCCAAAAGCTATTTTCTTTGGGCTAATTCCGATGATAATTACGCTAGTTTAATCGGAGCCAATATTTGGAGCACAGCAACCTTGGCAAAAAATAATAGTGTCGCCCTTTTCAGCCCAGACGAGGCGATTTTCGATGCTCTGTCTTGGGGAAAAAGTAATAATTCTTTTTTTGAAGAGCTCTCTTTTCCGGAAAATCCAATTCCTAATCAAAAATTGGAAAGAAAAAAAATAAATGACGATTACCAAGACACAAATAACAACAGTCAAGACTTTTGTTTAAACCCTCCTTATCAATCTCCTCCTGTCCAAGATTCAATTACTGCCGAAGAAATTCAAACTAATTACCCAATAGGAGTAATTATTAATGAAATTTTGCCTTCTCCTGTCGGGCCGGATGAAACCGACGAATGGATTGAAATTTCTAATACAAATAATTTTGAGCTTGATTTATCTTTCTGGCAGATAACCGACACTACCGGTAAAACAACAGTTTATACTTTCCCAAAAGGGGCAATAATTTCTCCTCAAGATTTTCTGGTCCTTAAGAGACCTGAGACTAAAATTACTTTAAACAATAACAGTGATGGGTTAAACCTTTTACAGCCTGATGGGAAAATTACCGACTCTCTTTCTTATGAAAAAACAACGAAGGGACAATCCTATAATCGATTTGGAGATAAATGGCTTTGGAGCGAGAATCTAACTCCAGGAGCAATAAATATAATTCCTACCCCCGTCCCAACAACTGGAGACAATAAATTATCTGAAGAAAATCCTAATGGGTTGGCAGTTATTGGAAAAAATATAAGACGTTTAAATTTTCCTTCTTTTTTAGCTGCTTTCGGGGTTGCCGTTTTTTCTGGAACGATTATTTTAGTAATTAAAAAGTTAGTAAAAAAATAAAATGTCAGGACATTCTCATGCAAAAAAAATAAAACATCAAAAAGAGGCCACTGACCAAAAAAGGGGTAAAATTTTCTCTAAAATATCCCGAATTATTTCTGTTGCGGTTCAGGAGAAAGGATCAGATCCGAGCATTAATTATGCCTTGAAAACGGCAATTGAAAAAGCCAGAGAAATTAATATGCCCCAGGAAAATATTGACCGAGCCATAAAGAGAGGCACGGGTGAAATTAAAGATACTGCTCTAGAGGAATTTTCCTTAGAGGCTTACGGCCCCGGCGGAATTGCCGTTATTGTTGAAGGAATTACCGATAATAAAAATCGAACCCTTCTTGAGGTTAAACAAATTTTAAATCAAAGCGGCGGGAAGCTAGTGGATGCGGGTTCAGTCAAATGGCTTTTTGAGAGAAAAGGGTGTCTTATCTTAAATCTGAGCTTGCAAGACGAAAATTTTCAAAATAGAGAGAAATTAGAAATGTTGGTCATTGAATTTGGAGTTGAAGATTTTATTTGGGATGATAACATCCTGGATATTTATACAAAAATTGAAGACTTAGATAAAATTAAAAAGGGATTGGAAGAAAAGGGAGTTAAGGTTGATCCGGCCTCATTAGATTGGGTTGCGAAAGAAGAAATACAAACCGATGAAAATATAAAAGAAGCCTGCCAAAAACTATTTGAATTATTAGATGAATCAGATAGCGTTCAAAAAATATATTCTAATTTAAAAGCATAAAAATATTTTGATATATTCCCTATTAATACTTGAATATGATAATTTTAGGCATTGACCCCGGTATAGCCAGCACTGGCTACGGGGTGATTAAAATAAAAAGTAAAAAACAAAAAGTAAAAAACAATCTAAGTTGTTTGGCTTATGGTTTAATTAAAACCCTTCCTTCTTTAGCCATGCCCGAACGTTTAAAAAAAATCAATAATGAACTTTCTAAAATAATTAAGAAATATCGCCCGGAGATTCTGGCAGTAGAAAATATCTATTTTTTTAGAAATTTAAAAACGGTTATACCGGTTTCCCAGGCCAAAGGGGTGATTCTTTTGACGGCGGCGAAAAATAAAGTCCCAGTTCAAGAATTTACGCCTCTTCAAGTTAAATTATCTATTACTAAAAACGGCTGGGCAGAAAAGGAAAATGTCCAAAAAAAAATAAAAAGAATACTTAATTTGAAAGAAATCCCTAAGCCCGACGATGCCGCCGATGCTTTGGCGATTGCCGTTACCTGTGTTATTAGAGGAAGAGTTTGACCATTTTGTAAATTTTTACAAAATCCAATACCTTAATAACTCCTTGGTATCAAAAATTTCTAACCGGGGCTTGACAGGCTTTTATGAAAACATATAATAATTCCTAGAATAAAGAACTAATCCTTGTTGTCAAACATTTTAAACAAGGAAAAGGTCGATAAAATTAAATAATAACTTCCACTCTTTTAGGAAGATGGAATTCATCAAATAATCTTTATTTTAATCATGTTGTATAAAGACGAATTTTTGACCTCATTTTTTGATCAGGAAGAACCTGAAGAAGAAACTCCAGAAGAAGAGGGTTCGGAAGAGGAAGGTTTAGAATAAAAACTAAAAACCCCGAGAAACTCGGGGTTTTTAGTTTAATCTAAGCTATTTTGGCAAATTTTCTTTTCCCAACCTGGATTACCATCTCTCTTTTTATCTCTATATTTTTTTTCCAATCCGTTTGAATCTCGCCGCCAATTTTTACTCCTTTTTGCAAGACCAGTCTTTTTGCATCAGATTTAGATGAAGCCAATTTTACCTTAACTAATAATTCTAAAATGCCAATATTTTTTTTATCTATTTTAATTTCCGGTATTTTGGTCGGCAATTTTTTTTCTCTAAAAATAAGGTCAAATTCATTTCCAGCCCTTATGGCTAATTTTTTATTATGACAGATTGCCACGATTTCTTTAGCTAATCTTGCCTTAGCGTCGCGGAGGTTTATTTTTTTCTTTTCTATCATTTTAAAAATCTCTTTGATATCTTCCATTGATAACTTTGTTAATAGTTCAAAACCAATCCCGACAATGCTGTCTGGCCAAGACATAATTTTACCAAACATCTCTTCTGGCTTGGCATCCATCGGGATTATATTTCCTTCGGTTTTACCCATTTTTTTCCCAATGGGATCAGTTAATAATTTCAGAGTTAAAACAAATTTTTCTTTATTTTTTAAAGTTCTCAATAAATCACGGCCGCAAAGCATGTTAAACGTTTGATCTTCTCCGCCGATTTCCAAATTAACATCCATAGCTACGCTATCATAAGCCTGAGCTAAAGGATATAAAAATTCATGCAGATAAATTGGTTTTTTTCTTTTTATTCTTTCTTGGAACATATCTCGAATTATTATTTGTTGAACCGTAAAATTTGAAGCCATTTCAATTAAATTAAGGAAGGACAATTTATCATTCCATCTGCTATTATAAAAAACCTTAACTGGATTAGCCCCCGTGAAATTTAAGATATTACTGGCTAATTTTTTATAGTTTTTAGCATTAGAGAGAACCTCTTTCCGTGTTAGTTTTTTTCTAACGTTTAATTTATCGGTTGGATCACCAATCATACCAGTAAAATCCCCAATCAACATTATCACTTCGTGACCAAGCTCTTGGAATTGAGATAATTTTAAAAGAGTAGCCATGTGCCCCAAATGTAAGGACGGAGTAGACGGGTCATAACCGCAATAAAGCCTTATTTTTTGGCCGGAGATTAATTTTCTTTCAAGAAGTTCCCGATTTGGATAAATATTCCCCACTCCCTTGATTAATACCTCTTTGATTTTAGGGTGGATATTTTTGTTTTTCATTTGTTTATTATAGTAAAAATAGTCGAATTTTGCCAATTTTAATTTAATTTAGTAGAATGGAAAGGATTAAAGTATGCCCGAAAGGAAATATTATCGCAAAATCTATCAAAAAAAGGAAAAAGGGGGAGTTTTTTTAAAAATGAGCTTTTGGCAAAAAGTATTGTGGATATTTTTGGCCGTTTTTTTCATTTTTTTATTTCTATTTGTTTATTATATAAAGGATCTTCCCCGACCGGAAGATTTTTTAGAGAGGCCATTTATCCAATCAACTAAAATTTATGACAGAACGGGGCAAACTCTTTTATATGAAATTTATGGAGAAGAAAAAAGAAAGGTTGTTTCTTTAAAGGAAATGCCTGAATATTTGAAGGAGGCGGTAATTGTTACTGAAGATAGAGATTTTTATCACCATATTGGTATCGATTTAAAGGGAATCTTCAGGTCTGTTTTATTTAATTTAAAAATTATGAAAGCGACTTACGGAGGCTCAACTATTCCCCAACAACTTATTCGTTCTTCTTTTTTAACCAGACAAAAGACTATTGGGAGAAAAATAAGAGAAATTGTTTTAGCGATGGAGCTGGATAGGCGTTATTCAAAAGACCAAATCCTGGAATGGTATTTAAACCAAATTCCTTTCGGCTCAAATGCTTATGGAGTAGAAGCTGCCAGCCAAACTTTTTTTAAAAAACCAGTTTCTGAAATTTCCTTGGCTGAAGCCGCAACATTAACCGCTTTGATCCAGTCCCCCAGCTCTTTATCTCCTTACGGGGAAAATAGAGAAAAACTTCTGTTAAGAAAGGACTATATTTTAGAACAGATGGTAAAAGAAAAATACATTACTCAAGAAGAATTAGAAAAAACAAAAAAAGAAGAAGTAGTCTTTGCTAGAATTTTACAACCAATTAAAGCCCCTCATTTTGTTCTTTACGTAAAAGATTATCTTGAAAAAAAATATGGCGAGGACTTTCTAAAAGAAAAAGGGCTAAAGGTTTATACAACGTTAGATTGGGAATTACAAGAATCGGCTGAAAAAGTAGTAGAAGATAGGGCAAAAATTAATGAAAAATACCATGCTTTTAACGCCTCCTTAGTTTCAATTGACCCAAAATCCGGTGAAATTCTAGCGATGGTTGGTTCAAAAAATTATTTCGCCGACCCCTATCCTGAAGATTGCACGCCAGGAAAAGATTGTTTATTTGACCCGGAATTTAATGTAGCTGTCCAAGGCTTACGTCAACCAGGCTCCGCTTTTAAACCCTTTGTATATTCTACTGCCTTTAAAAAGGGTTTTGATGATAAAACAGTTGTTGTAGACGAAGAAACCAATTTTGGGGTTTGGGGAGGAGAAACTTTTACCCCCAGGAATTATGATGGTAAATTTAGAGGGCCGGTAACTTTAAGGGAAGCATTAGCTCAGTCTTTAAACGTTCCTTCGGTAAAAGTTTTAAATTCACTGGCTGGTTTAGAGGATAGTATTAAAACAGCTCAAGACATGGGCATTACAACCTTGGATAAACCCTCTTCTTTTTACGGATTAGCTTTGGTTTTAGGAGGAGGTGAAGTAAAATTACTGGATATGGTTTCAGCTTACGGCGTTTTTGCCACTAATGGTTTAAGAATATCCCCTTCTTTTATTTTAAAAATCGAAGATTCTGAAGGAAATATTATTGAAGAAAATAATAAAACTCAAATAAGAGTTTTAGAGGCTAATATTACTGATTTAATTAACAGCATTTTATCGGATAATGAAGCCCGAGCTCCGATTTTTGGTTCAAGGTCTTATATGTATTTTGATAATTATCAAGTCGCTGCTAAAACAGGAACAACTCAAAACGCAAAAGATGGTTGGATTATAGGGTATACTCCGTCTTTAGTGACTGGGGTTTGGGTGGGTAATAATAATAACGCCCCTATGCAATTAGTAGGAGCGACTTCGGCTGGTCCTATTTGGAAATCTTTTATGGACAAAGTTTTACCAAGATTCCCCAAGGAAAGTTTTAGCGAAGAAAATAATAATCTAATCGAATAATTAGTTTTAAGAAATTTTTATTGGCATCACTATATAAATGTAACTCGGATCGTCGCTGGGTTTTAAAACTCCTGCCTGATCTTCACCGTTGAGTTCAAGAACAATGTCTTGGCTTTTAATGTTTAAAATCCCATCGGTTAAAAATTTACAATTGAAAGCAATATCAACGGCATTGCCTTTTATTTTCCCCATTAAATAAGATTGGTGTTCACCTAAGTCTGGATTTTGACTGGAAAACTCAATTTTATTTTCTTTTGGTGTAATTTTAAATTTAATTTCGTTTGTTTTGCCGCTGAAAAGAGCGGCTATTTTTATTTGGTTTAAAAAATCGTTTTTGGATAAAATAATTTGAGTCTCATATTTTTTAGGAATAATTTCTTGATAATTGGGGAATTCTCCCTCTATCAACCGGGAAATGAGTTTGATTTTTGGTCGCGTTACCTCCTCGCTTAAAAATTCAAAAAGAACTTGGTTTGGATTAAAGTAAATTTTTATCTCTCCTTCTTTCTCTTCGAAAATATTAATTAACTCCCTGGCGGTTTTTTGAGGAAGAATAAAACTGTATTCTTTTGTTAAAGACGACGGGGTTTTTAAAAAAATCTTTTTTTCTCCCAATCTAAAAGTGTCTGTGGCTGTTATTATTATTTGGTCTTTTTTAAAAGAAAAATAAATTCCAGAAATTTCTGGTTTCGCAGTAGATGGAGTGGAAAAATCAACAACTTGAGATAGGCTTTGGCAAAAAGTTTTCGTATTTATAGAAAACGATTCCCCTTCGGTTATTTTTGGCAAAAGAGGGAATTCTTCGGGATTAAAAGTTTTTATTTTAGTTTTATAATTTTCACATTCGATAAATAAAACCTGGTCTTTACTTAAAAAAGTGATGGGTTTTGGGGGAAGAAAATTTATAAAACTAGAAAGAATTTTTGAAGGCAAAACCACCGTTCCTTCTTCTTCAATTTTTGTTAAGTAACTCCATTCTATACCTAATTCCAAGTCAGTTGCCTCAAGTGTGATAAAGTTTTTTTCTGCCTTTAATAAAATATTATTTAAAATAGGTAAAGATAATAATTTTGAGCAGACTTTTTCAACAATCTGAAGTCCTTCTTTAATTTTTT
>JBGOYX010000007.1:0-9898 GCA_041479865.1 Minisyncoccia bacterium | reverse complement strand
TGGGAAAAAACGGACAAAGTCAAAGAGATTTTAAAATTAATATAAAATGAGAAACTATTCCTCAAAGAGAGCTAAAAGAGGAAGGCTGGCTTATCGTACGCCAGACCGTTTTATTTACAGAGCGGTAATAAAAGTCAAAAAAGAAAAATGTCGGACAAAGAAAAAACCTTAAAACAATTAGCAAATCAGATTAGAAAATGCCGTAAGTGTCCTTTATACAGAACCAGAATTAGGGCGGTCCCCGGAGAAGGACCGGTTAATGCGAAAATTATGATAATCGGCCAGGCACCCGGGGCCGAAGAGAACAAAACCGGTCGGCCGTTTATAGGCAGGGCCGGTCGGTTTTTAAATAAACTTTTAGAAATTGCTAAAATTGAAAGGGGAAAAGTTTTTATTACCTCGCCCATCAAATGCTTTCCGCCAAAAAACCGCAAACCAACCAAAAAAGAAATTGAGACTTGCCTGCCTTATTTAAAAAGACAAATTGGATTTATTAATCCTCAAAAATTTATTCTACTTGGGGAAATAGCATTCAAAGTGTTTTTTCCTAATGAAAATTTAAAAAATTTTCGAGGGAAATTAATAAAAAAAGACGATAAAAAGTATTTTATCACCTATCATCCAGCAGCTGGCGTTAGGTTTCAGAAATTCAGAAAAATATTGGAAAAAGATTTTAAAAAATTTTCTAAAACTCTTTAACCATATAAGTATCTTTCAGTTTATATCCTAATTTACGAAAATAATTTCTGACGCCAATAGCCGAAATAACGGCTATCCGCCGGCTGGCGGATTTTTCTTTCGTAATTTTTTCCGCTTCTTTAATTAATTTTTTACCAAGGCCCCGATGTTGTGGGGCTATTTTTTTCTCGGTGATTGGAACGAGCTGACCGTAAGTATGAATTTCCCGAATCATAGCTGAATTATTTGAAGTGATTCGAAGACGAAGCAGACTATAAAGCTTTGTTCTATTTTTACTTTCGTAACTTAAAAATATTTCTTTGCCGTCGGAGGCTTTATAATCTTGTCTAAAA
Organism: Minisyncoccia bacterium; assembly: GCA_041479865.1. Lineage (GTDB taxonomy): Bacteria > Patescibacteriota > Minisyncoccia > Minisyncoccales > JBGOYX01 > JBGOYX01. The sequence continues at coordinate 8,867 of JBGOYX010000007.1, read as the reverse complement.
AGATAGATTTTTTCTTTTGGGTTGTATTTTTCACGAATTTCTCTACACCTGATACACTTACATCGCCAACCCTTCCTTTTCATATCTTGGGCAAGAATCTGGCGTAAATTGGAAATTTTTGCCGGACCTGAAATAATGCTTTTTGAGGGGATATCCCGGCTGATTCTTTGGATTCTGACGTAATAAGGAATTTTCCTTTTAATTAATTTAATAAGATTTATTAATTGTCTTTCAGTATAGGGTTTATATCTTCCTTCTTTCCATAATTTATATAAAGGAGCTTCTTTCAAAAGAGCGCAAGGATAAATTTTTAATAAATCCGGCTGAAAATCAGGATTTTTGAACAACTCTTCAAATATTTTTTCATCTTTTTTCAAATCAGAACCGGGAAGATTTGGCATCATTTGATACAAAACCTTAAATCCGGCATCTTTCAGAAGTTTCGTTGCTAAAATCGTTTCTTTAACCTTATGTCCTCTTGAATTAAGCTTTAAAACATCGTCATAAATCGATTGAACTCCCAACTCAACCATTGTTACTCCTAATTCTCTCAACCATTTTGTTTCCTTTTCATTAATAAAATCAGGCCTTGTTTCAATTGATAAACCAACTATTCTGTGCTTTGCTTTCTCGTTTAATTTTTGAGCCCTCCTTAAGTCTTTACTATTTTTTTCATTACAAGCATCAAAACACCTTTTTACAAACCAAGCTTGATATTTTTTTTGATAAAAAGACCAGGTTCCCCCGACAATTCTTAGTTCAATTTTATCAGTCGGATGACCCTCGGCTTTTAACATTTCAATTCTTCTTTTAACCTGCAAATAAGGATTATATTTTAATCTTTTTGCTCTTTCTACCGCGGGTTCCCCGGAAACATAACTTTTTGGGATTCCTTTTTCAATCGGGCAGTAAAGACATTTTCCGGGACAAGGATAGGGTTTTGTTAAAACAGAAACATTAACAATGCCGGAGAGAGAACGAATTGGCCTGGTTTTGAGAAGATTTTCAATTTTTTCAGATTTAGCGATGCTTCTGTTTTTTTTCAATTTATGATAAGCTTTTAATAGTTCAATATTGCTCGGACAGGGAATTTCGTATTTTTTAGCTACTTTTCTCTTAAATAAAGCCAAATCTTCCGAAGTTTTTACTTGGCTTTTAATTAATTCTTTAATTACTTTTTCTTTATTCATGGACAGAAAATACGCTGAATATTTATTAAAGAAGACCAAAGAAGATTATAACTTGATTGCCGATGATTTTTCAAGGACGCGGAGCGTGATTTGGCCGGAAACAGAGGTTTTATTTAATGAATATTTAATTCCCGGAGAAAAAGTTTTAGATTTGGGATGCGGTAACGGCAGATATTTCACCCTTTTTAAAGAAAAAAGAATTGATTATTTTGGAATAGATTTTTCTGAAAAACTTATTGAGATTGCGAAAAACAAATATCCTGAAGGAAATTTTCAAACAGGCGACGCCCTGCACCTTCCATTCACAGAAAAATTTTTTGATAAAGTATATAGTATTGCTATTTTACATCACATACCTTCTAAAGAATATAGATTGCAATTTTTAAAAGAAATAAAAAGAATTTTAAAACCCGGAGGAACATTGATTTTAACGGTTTGGAAATTCCACCAATTTAAAGAGATTGACTTACTATTTAAGTATACAATTTTAAAATTATTCGGAAAATCAAAATTAGATTGGAAAGATATTTTTGAGCCATGGGGCAAAAAGATTAAAAGATACTACCATTGGTTTTCGAAAAGAGAATTAGAAAATTTAATTAAAGAAGTAAATTTTAAAATCGAAAGAATTGGGATTATAAAAAACGAAAAAGGGAACCGTCGGAACATCTATTTAATCGCTCAAAAGCCTTTGTAGTCCAACGGATAGAATGCGGGCCTCCGGAGTTTGAGATGGCCGCCCGACCCCACACCAAAATATGCCCCTATAGTTCAATGGATAGAGCACAGTCCTCCGGAGACTGGAATGGAAGTTCGAATCTTCCTAGGGGCACAAAAAATTGGCGTGGGGGTGAAAATCGGACTGAGGGCACTTGACAGAATTTTTGAAGAAAATAATATGATAATTGAGGGGGTGCGAGATGAAATTCTCTAAGGACAAATAGTGTTAACGCTGGAGACTGGGGATCCTCTCCGAATATTGTCCAAACGGAGTAAAAAATTTTGCAGCCAAGAGCGTTAGGACTATCTCCCTCACAAAAGACGAGAAAAGTTTTACTTCTCGTTTTTTGTTTGCTAATATATAATATATATAAATATTATGAGCTACAAAATTGCCGTCTCTGGCGCAGCCGCCATTTCGCACTGCTGCAAAAATATTATAGAAATTTCAAAAAATGTCGGGAAAGAAGTTGCCATGGGAAAATGCATTTTAGTGACGGGAGCCACAACCGGCGTTCCCTATTTTGCTGCTTTGGGTTGCAAAAAGGCGGGCGGTTTTAATGTTGGCTTTTCTCCGGCTACTTCCGAAGCTGCACATTTAAAAAGTTATAAACTGCCGATAGATCCTTTTGATGTTATGATTTATACTGGCGCAGATTATGTGGGAAGGGACACACTCATGACAAAGTCGGTAGATGGAGTAATAATAATTTGCGGAAGAATGGGAACTCTGCACGAATTTGCCACCGCTTTTGAAATCCAGAAACCGATTGGAGTTTTGGAAGGGACAGGCGGAATGGCAGACAAAATAAGATCAATCGCTACGGGTCCTCATCGGAGAGTGGCAAAAATTATTTATGAAGAAGACCCAAAGGAATTGGTTAAAAAACTAATTGATTTAATAAAAAAAGAGAAAAAATTAAACTCCAGACCAAAAGGTCGAAAATTCAAAAAATAATTAATAAAATCAATTTTTATGCCTGAAGAAATTGAGGGAAAATTAATTGGTAAAATTACCCACTATTTTTCAAAAATTGGGGTGGCAGTGATTGAATTAGAAGATACTTTAAAAGCTGGAGAAACTATTCGCATTGTGGGGGGCGAAACTGATTTTGAGCAAGTTGTTGATTCAATGGAAGTTGAGCACCAAAAGGTTGAAACCGCCAAATCTGGCGACTCAATTGGTTTAAAAGTCAGCCAAAAGGTTAGAGAAGGCTATAAAGTATACAAAATCTAATTTAAAAATTTACTATGGAGATCGAAATTTTCTACCAGCTGATTTTAGCTACTCTTTTGGGTGGTGTAATCGGTTTTGAAGGAGAGATAAAAAAAAGAGAAGCCGGGCTTCAAACTTACAGTTTAGTGGCTTTAGGTTCTTGTTTTTTTACTACAACCGCTCTTTTGCTCGCTGTCCGTGGCTTAATTGCCGATCCTTCTTCTATAATCGTGGCAATTACCATCGGAATGGGTTTTATTGGAGCCGGGAGTATTTTCCGCGGGGAGAAAAAAGTTGAAGGATTAACAACGGCCGCAGGGCTCTGGGTAACAGCTGCTATTGGATTGGCGGTCGGAGTCAAGTTTTATTTTTTTGCTATTTTTACCACTCTTTTAGTTTTAATAATTTTTGTGGGTTTTGGATTGTTAGAGGAAAAACTTTTAAAACAAAAATCTAACTAAATAGAAAAAGCTATGAACCAGAGAACAAGAGCCCATATTTTTGTTTCTGGTCGGGTTCAAGGAGTTTATTTCCGGGAGAAGACTCGGAAGCAAACTCAAGAGTTCGGCGTTTTTGGTTGGGTCAGGAATTTACCAGATGGCAGAGTAGAGGCGATTTTTGAAGGAGAAAAAGAAAATGTTGAGAAAATAATAAGTTGGTCAAAAAGAGGTCCTTTTTGGGCGAAAGTTAAGAATTTAGAAACTAATTGGGAACAATATAAAGGCGAATTTGAAAATTTTGAAATAAAATACGATTAAAAATATGATAAAGTCAAAAATTTCTCCAAAAAAGAAAGCAATTTTAGCCGCTCCTTCTCAAAAAAGATTTTGGGGAAGAGCGACAAGATTTGAATATCAAAAGACAAAAGGAAAAATAGGAAAAAAGAAAAGCTAAAATACTTGACTTTTTCTGTATATTTGTTATAATTTATATAATAAAGGGTGTTGCCCTTTAAAAATTAAAGAAAGGATAGGAAATGAACGAAAAGGATACCCAACCGTTCTATGTTAGACACGGATGCAGAATACTTGCTGGAATATTTGGCACAGCAGCGATTGGTTTTTTAGCTTGGGGCGTCTATGAAATATTAGTGGATGAATTTTATGAGTTAGCAGGTCTTTATTTTTTCATTTTTCTTTTGTTTGCAGGTGCAACAGCTCTTTTTGTGTATTTAGACAAGTATTAAAAGAGAAAGGAACGGAAGATGGATTATGATCAAAAGCCGAAGGCCGAATTAGACAGTCAGGGCAATGGCTATGTAACGATCTTTTCGCAGGGACAAGAATTATACTATTCCGTAGTACATTGGACAAAAATAAAATTTGTTCCTCGAAAAAGCGGAAGGTGTGACGGAGGGGTAGACGGCGCTGATTCTGTTTGGCCTTCCTTAAGGCAACAAGGCTATAAATGCGCTGCCGAAATTGCAAAAGCAACAAAAAATAAGGTCCAAAAAGGGGCAAAAGGCGCGACTATTAAAACTCAATAAAGTCGTGCTTTTTTTATTTTGGAATGATAAAATTAAAGAGATGCAGGAAGTAGAATTTGAAAAATTAGTTCAAGAGGCACTTCAAGATTTGCCGCAAGAGATTCGCGAGAAAGTGAAAAATGTGGCTCTTGTTGTTGAAGATAAGCCGAATTCAGAACAGTTAAGGAAGACCGGCGTGAGACATGGAACCTTTTTACTCGGCCTTTATGAGGGCGTTCCTGAAACAAAATGGGGAAAGGGTTTTGGGATGACTTTACCAGATAAAATCACTATTTTTCAGGAATCAATTGAAAAATTCGCTTCCTCTCCAGCCGAAATTCAAGAGTTAGTTAGATATGTTGTCTGGCACGAAATCGCCCACCATTTCGGCTTTAATGAAAAAGGAGTTAGGGAACTGGAGGAAAAATGGAGAAAAAAGAAGAATTAAATTTCATTTAAAATAATGATATTATAAAATAAAACATATGAAAAAAATTGTAAAATTTTTAGTTTCCGTTTTAGTCTGCGAGCTGGCTGGAGTTTTAAGCTCTTTCTTCACTACCCCCGCGATACCTAACTGGTATGCCGGTTTGCAAAAATCATTTTTAAGTCCGCCAAACTGGCTTTTCGCGCCTGTCTGGACAACTCTTTTCTTTTTAATGGGGATTTCGCTTTATTTAATCTGGGAAAAAATCAAAGAAGATAAAAGGGTAAAATCGGTAATATATGTTTTTACCATCCAGCTTACATTGAACATTCTCTGGTCTGTCGCTTTTTTCGGTTTGCGCTCTCCTCTTTATGGATTTATTGTAATAATTCTTCTTTGGTTTGCGATTTTATTTACGATTCTTAAATTCTATCCGATTTCAAAAGAAGCCGCTTATCTCTTACTTCCCTATATTATCTGGGTCAGTTTCGCCTCAATTTTGAATTTTTCAATACTGACTTTGAATTAATATGAGAATTTTATCCAAAATATATTCCGGGATTTTATCTTTAATTTCAAAGCTGTTCTGGCTGTTTGAGTTTTTTCTGTTTTTGAGATTATTCTTGAAATTTCTGAACGCAAATCCCCAAACCTTTGTCGTTAATTTGATTTATAAATACAGCGACATTTTAGTCTCGCCATTTGATTTTATTTTCCGTAATATTTATTGGAATAACTACTTAATCGAAACGGCAACTGTTTCCGCAATTATCGGCTACGCCATCGCCGCCTTTCTCCTTTTTAAAATACTGCGCTTATTTTCAAGGGATTAATATAAAAAATGAACAAAAAGTCGAACCCTAATAGTAGTCCGCCGAAGGCGGCCACTACGGGGCAGGAATTTAGGCCCATCACAACCTAACAATATGTGTGAGGGCAAGCCGAAGTTGAAGGAACAACAATGTCTTTTCTTACGAAAAAGATAAAAATTAAGTGGTGGATGGCAATTTTGATTTATCTTCTTTTTGCCAGTTTAATTATGCTGGTAGAAATTAAATTAATAAAATAACCAAATTTTAACTCAAAATCAAAAATCGCCCTCTAGCTGACGGTGGGGCGATTTTTTGGTAGAATAAAAAAGCTATGAATAAAAAATTAATCATTCTAATCATTATTTTAATTATTTCCGGAGTTTTAATTGGAGGTTGGTTTTGGCTGAAATTTAAAAAAACAGAGGAGTCACCGCCGCAATCTGAAGATAAAATTAAAGTAACCAAACCCCTACCGAATGAAATTGTTTCCAGCCCCATTGAAATTGAAGGCGAAGCTAGGGGTTCTTGGTTTTTTGAGGCCTCTTTTCCAGTTCAGTTATTAGACGAAAATGGAGAAATAGTGGGGCAAGGCATTGCCCAGGCCCAAAGCGACTGGATGACAACGGATTTCGTTCCTTTTAAAGCGGAAATTGGTTTTCCGCCGAATTTATCAGGCAAAGGAATTTTGGTTTTTAAAAAAGATAATCCTTCCGGTTTGCCGGAAAATTATGAAGAAATAAGGGTCCAGGTGATTTTTCAGAGTGTAGAGGCAACGACAATTAAAATATTTTTAAATAATGATAAACTTGACCCGGAATTTTCTTGCAATAAAGTTTTTCCGGTAGAACGGGAAGTTGTTAAAACTCAGGCCGTAGCCAGAGCTTCCTTGGAAGAATTATTAAAAGGGCCGACAGAGAAAGAAAAAGCAGAGGGATTTTTTACTAATATTAATCTTGGTGTAAAAATTCAAAAATTAACCATTGAAAACGGAGTGGCTAAAGTTGATTTTGACGAACAACTGGAGTTTCAAGTCGGTGGTTCCTGCAAAGTAGCAGCCATTCGCAGTCAAATTACCCAAACTCTAAAGCAATTTTCAACCGTTAACGAGGTCATAATTTCAATTAATGGCCGAACCGAAGACATATTACAACCTTAAATAAGGATTATTTGGTTATGAGAAAATTTATAATTTTATTTTTAATTTTACTGATTTTTTCGGGAATTTTTTTCTTTTTTCAGGATGATTTATTAGATTTTTACCAAAAAATATTTTCCCGATTGCCAGAAATTGAAAAAGGACTTACCGGTTTAGTCAAAGAAGTTCAGCGGCAAATTTCAACGCCGCCACCTTTAAGAGCTGAAAAAGAAGCAGCGAAAGCATTTTTAACCAAATCCGGGGTAATTGAATGGACGAATAGTCAGAGAGAAAAATACGGGCTTCCTCCACTAAAAGAAAGCGCAGAATTGGATGCTTCAGCCGCAATAAAAATTGAAGATATGTTCCAAAAGCAATATTTTGCCCACAATTCTCCGACGGAAGAGGGGGTGGGAGATTTAGCAGAACATGCGGGATATGAATTTATCGCTATTGGTGAAAATTTAGCTCTTGGTAATTTTGAGAACGACGAAGTGTTGGTTCAGTCCTGGATGGACAGCTCGGGCCACAGGGAAAATATTTTAAGCTCAAAGTATCAGGAAATCGGCGTGGCGGTTTTGAAATGTAACTTTGAAGACAAGATTACATGGCTGGCAGTTCAACATTTCGGTTTGCCATTTTCCGCCTGTCCCCAGCCGGACGAAGCGACAAAGACAGCAATTGAATCAAACCAAAAGCAAATTGAAGAACTTGGAGTTGTTTTAAAGGAGTTGAAAGCGGAAATTGAAGCCATAAAGCCGAAAAGGGGAGAATTTTACATCCAAAAGGTTGAAGAATATAACACTATTGTCGGTCAGTACAATAATCTCATTAATAAAACCGAACAATTGGTTAATCAATATAACAACCAGGTTAATTTATTTAACGACTGCGCCACCGGTGCGGAATAATATTATGGAATGTAAAAAGCCGGAAAATTTAAAAAATTGCCCCTGTACTTATCCAGGTTGCCAGAGAAAAGGAATTTGTTGCGAATGTATAAAACATCACCGGGAAAAAGACGAACTGCCGGCCTGTTATTTTTCGGCAGAAGCTGAAAAAACATTTGACCGCTCAGTTGATAATTTTATTCGTAATAGAAAATAAATTTTAACTTAAAGTTAATGCCGAAATCCGTTGCATTTAAAATTTTTAACGGGGTAAAAATTAACATTTCAAAGTTTCCGGTTTTACCGAGAGAAGAAACGAAATTTTGGGTAAAAAAAACAATAAAAGAATTAAGAACCTTCCAGCTTCACTTAAAGAACCTTGGTTCTTCGCTTCGCTCAGAATTAAAAAAAGAAAAGAAAAAATTAAAAGTTTTAGATTTATTTAGTGGGACGGGTTGCATAGGCATTGCTATTTTAAAAAACATCAAAAATAGTCTTGTTGATTTTGGAGATATAGATGATGGAGCATTGAAACAGATTAAAATAAACTTAAAAATAAATAAGATAAATCCCAAAAGAACAAGGATAATTAGAACTGATATTTTTTCTAAAATTCGGGGAAAATACGACCTGATTTTAGCTAATCCTCCCTATGTGGCAAAAGAGAGACTAAATGAGGTTCAGTTTTTAGTGAAAGAAAATGAGCCAAAAGTGGCTTGGTATGGTGGGGAAAGGGGGATGGTTTATATTTTAAAGTTTTTAAAGAAGGCAAAAAATTTTTTGAAAAAATCTGGAATAATTTATCTTGAATTTGACCCCTTACAGAAGAAAGAAATTGAGAAAATCTTGGAAAAGGAAAATTATAAATTAAAATTTTTAAAAGACCAATTTAAAAAATTAAGATATTTGAAAATATGTAAAAAGGATTTTTGCCCGAAAGAGGAGGGATGGTTCAGGTCGTGATATCCGAAGAGGACCGTGGTGAAGAAATTAATATAAAGGAAAAAGAAGA
>JBGOYX010000006.1:0-12210 GCA_041479865.1 Minisyncoccia bacterium | reverse complement strand
TTATTAATCGGTTTGTTGTTGTTAGTGGTCACTTATCAAATTGATTATCGCTTTTGGAAAAAAAATGCCGTGATAATGTTTTTAGTAACGGTTGTTTTATTGATTTTAGTTTTCTTAACCCGTTTTTTGTTTTTAAGCTATCCGACTGAAGTTGTTTTTGATGAAGTCCATTTTGGAAAATTCGTTTCAGCTTATTTTAACCATCAGTATTATTTTGACATTCATCCTCCTCTTGGAAAATTAATGATTGCGGGTGTAGCCAATATTTTCGGATATAAAGGTAATTTTGATTTCTCTCAAATTGGAGAGGCTTTTAATGCGCGGAGTTTATTTATTTTAAGATTTTTACCAGCTTTTTTCGGCTCGCTTTTTGTAATTCTAATCTATGGAATTATTCTATCTTTGGGTTTTTCAAAAAAGGCTGCTTTTTTGGGCGGTTTTTTAGTTCTTTTTGATAATTCTTTTTTAGTTCAGTCAAAATTCATTTTGGTTGATATATTTTTGCTATTTTTTGGATTCGCTTCCCTTTATTTTTTTGTTCTGGCTGAAAAATCTTCTAAAAAACGAGTTTTATTCTATATTATTTCAGCTGTTTTTGCCGGTCTTTCTTTTTCTATCAAATGGACGGGGCTTTCTTTTTTGGGAATAATATTATTTTTTCTATTTTTAAATTCTCTAAAGCAATTTAAAATCAAGGTTTTTTTACAAAAAATAATAATTTTCACTCTTTTCCCGTTCTTGGTTTATCTTTCGGTTTTTGCCGTTCATTTCGGTCTTTTAAAAAATTCCGGCACGGGAGATGCTTTTATGTCTTCGTCTTTTCAAAAGACGCTTTCTGGCAATCAAATCAGCGGAGATATTAAACCCTTGTCTTTCTGGGGAAAATTTACTGAGTTAAATACGGCAATGTATAAATATAATTCCGGAATCACAGCCAGTCATCCAAACGCCAGCAAATGGTATGAATGGCCTTTGACGAAAAAACCTATTTGGTATTGGGTTAAAAATTTAGATGGAAAAACCGCTAATATTTATCTTTTAGGTAACCCTTTAATTTGGTGGTTAGTCTCTTTTGCGATTTTATCAAGTTTATTAATAATTTTTTTCAAACGCTTTCGTAAAAAATTATCCCCTTTAATTTATTTTTTAATTTTCGGCTATTTTCTAAATTTATTGCCTTTTATTCCAGTAAGCAGAGTTACTTTTTTATATCATTATTTGCCAAGTTTAACTTTCGGCATCTTGATTTTAGTGACTCTTTATGAAAAATTATTTAATAAATTGTCTTTCTCTTTATATTTAGGATTTTTAATAAGCGTTTTTCTTTTATTTTTATTTTTATCTCCTCTAACCTATGGCTTCCCTACCTCACTTCAAATATATCAAATGTATAACGAGCTTTTCTTTTAGCTTGATAAAGTAAATTTTCGTTTGACTAAATTTTGAATTAATTTTTACTACAAAAAAAGCCATTTATGGCTTTTTTTATTTTAGTTTCTTAGAGTTGCTTCGATAGTCTCAGTTTTAGGCCTTGAGACCAATACCTTAAAGTTAAAAATAGAATTCTCAATCTTCAACCTTAGTCGACAAAAAAATTAAATTATATGATCCACCGACAGGTTCCCCTACCGGTGCCTTGTTACGACTTCGCCCCTCTCACTGAGCCCAGCTTAGTTCCCGAAAAATCGGGAGTTTCGGCTATTCCCAGCTCGCTTGGCGTGACGGGCGGTGAGTACAAGACTCAGGGACGTATTCATCGCCACATAGCTGATTGGCGATTACTAGCGATTCCGGCTTCATGAGGTCGGGTTTCAGACCTCAATCCGAACTGAGACTGCTTTTGATGGGATTAGCTCCGCGTTACCGCTTCGCAACCCATTGTAGCAGCCATTGTATCACGTGTGCAGCCCAAGGTATCAAAGGGCCATGCTGATTTGGCGTCATCCCCACCTTCCTCCTCGTTGTCCGAGGCAGTCCTCCGTGACAAAATAAAACACAGAGTAGGGGTTGCGCTCGTTCTGGCACTTAAGCGTACATCTCAAGACACGAGCTGACGACAACCATGCAGCACCTGAGCTAGTGTCCTTGTGGGTAGTACCCGATTTCTCGGGCTTTTCACTAGCCTGTCAAACCCTGGTAAGGTTCCTCGTTTACCATCGAATTGAGCCACATGATCCACCGCTTGTGTAAGTCCCCGTCTATTCCTTTGAGTTTCAACGTTGCCGCCGTACTTCCCAGGCGGGACACTTAACGCGTTAGCTTCACCACTTGAAGGGTCGACACTTCAAATAGCTAGTGTCCATCGTTTACAGCGTGGACTACAAGGGTATCTAATCCTTTTTGCTCCCCACGCTTTCGTCCCTCAGCGTCAGGGCCATCCCAGCTGAATGCCTTCGCATTTGGTGTTCCGGTCGATATCAACGGATTTCACTCCTACACCGACCGTTCCATCAGCCTCTAACGCCCTCTAGTCGGGAAGTTTCTAAAGCGTCCCTTAAGTTAAGCTCAAGGTATTTGACTTTAGACTTTCCCGACCGCCTACGGACCCTTTACGCCCAATAAATCCGGATAATGCTTGCGGGTTCTGTCTTACCGCGGCTGCTGGCACAGAATTAGCACCCGCTTATTCCTGAGGTACTGTCACCCTTCACCTTTCGAATGTCGAACTTTTTAATAATCGTATAATAAACTATTTAGATTTATTCAACAACCGAAAGGTGAAGGGTTCATCCCTTAGAAAAGAAGTTTACAACCCGAAGGCCTTCTTCCTTCACGCGGCGTCGCTGGATCAGGCTTTCGCCCATTGTCCAATATTCTCGACTGCAGCCTCCCGTAGGAGTATGGACCGTGTCGCAGTTCCATTGTTGGGGAACAAGCTCTCACTTCCCCTACCCGTCATAGCCTTGGTAGGCCGTTACCCTACCAACTAGCTGATAGGCCGCAGACCCATCCCAAAGTGGATTACTCCTTTAATCGCCTCATCGGCGATACCATCGGGAATTAGTTCCGCTTTCGCGGAATTATGCCCGTCTTTGGGGTTGGTAATCTACGTGTTACTAACCCGTTCGCCGCTCTCCTTCACTTTACTTGCGTAAGGTGAAGGATCGCACGACTTGCATGCCTTATCCACGCCGCCAGCATTCATCCTGGACCAGGATCAAATCCTCAAAAAAATGAAGATAAATCCATGTGTGTCTTAATTTGATAAGACACACTGTCCCGATTCTCATCGGGAACCAGGATCAAATCCTCAAAAATAAATAATAATCGAAGCAACTCTAAGAAACTAATTTTAAATTTTGGCTCTATTCAATTTACAAAGAACTTCTTTCTGATTCTTTAATTTACGGGATTAAAAAACCAGGAAGAGACTTCCTGATTCCTCGTTCTATCTCTTTAATTCTGTCTTAACAGCAAGAACAGCACTTTTTCTTTTTCGTTTTATTTTTTACCATAAATTTGAACGCTAGTGAGAATTTACAGGGTCCCGCTAGCGGGAATCATATTTTTAATCTCTTCTGTTTTCTATTTTACTCTTTCAAAAAATGTTGTCAAGTCCTATACCTGTACGGGTCGAACTCGACCCAAAATTTATTAAATTTTGGGTATAGAGCCCCTAATTAATTTCTTTTTCTAACCAATTTAAATATTCTTTATTTACTCTTTTTATCGGAATTTCTAAAATACAGGGTACGCGATAACTATGTAATTTTTTGACTTCTTTTTCTATTTTATTGAAATTTTCCTTTAAGGTTTTAACAATTAAAACCACTTCCTTATCTTTAACTATTTTACCCTTCCACAAATAAATTGATTCTATCGGAAAAATATTACAGCAAACCGCCAATCTTTTTCTGATTAAAAATGTTCCAATCTTTTTCGCCTCTTTTTTATCTTTACAAGTAATATAAATTAAAATCATATTAAGGATTTGTGTTAATATTAAAACTTAGCTACAAATAAATCCTCGAATATTACTCTTTCAAATTCGACAATTTTTATTTTTTTCCATTCATTGGATGAAAATAAACCTAACCCCCTTCCCTCTCTTTGTTGTTTTTTTAATTTTTCAAAGGGAATAGTTAAGGACGCAATAAAGACAAATTCTTCTTCATATAAATTATCTTCTCTTTTAAGTTCATACTTCTTAAAAAATTTAAAGTTTTTTAAATCTATTCCTAATTCTTCTTTAACTTCTCTTTTTATCGCCTCTTCTGGTGTCTCCCCCCTCTTCTATCCCACCACCAAAAAATCCCCAACAATTTGGAAACCTTTTAATATTTTTATCTCTGTGTTGAAGAAGAATCCTACCCTCTTCGTCTCTTAATATACATGCGGCTGACCTTCTTGCAAAATCCATATTCCAATTCTATCAAAAAACCGCCTCTTGTGCGAGGCGGCGGAAATCGTGGCTCCATCTATTGAATAAAATAATAATAAGCCGGGAGAGGGATTCGAACCCACGACCCACAGTTTACAAAACTGTTGCTCTACCACTGAGCTATCCCGGCTCTATATAAAATTATTTTTTCTTTTCGTTAGTTGATTTTTTAAGCTCTTCCCAAAAATTATCTTCGCTTTTAATTTTCTTTTTCTGGGACCTCTCTCGTAATCTTTTTAGCCAATCAGCCATCTTATTCTCTATTTTTAAGCTTAAAATTCTGATTTTTGAGAGAATTTTTTGGAGTAATATTTCAAAAAAATCCACCTTGAAATATCTTGAATTTTTGATTCTTTCTTTTACTCCTTTAAGAAACTTTAATTTTGGCTCTTCTTTGATTGAAGTATCCGGAGATGTAAGCAAAACCGGGATTTTCCGGAAAATTATAACCAAGATGCCCAAAAAACTAAGAATTAAAATTATTTGCGCAATATGCTCAAATTTCATACCTTACGTATCTTTTTAAAACGATATTTTCGCCCAACTTCGCAATATGGTCATTAATCAAATCTTTAATGGTTATTTTTTCATCCCTAATCCAGAGTTGTTCAAGAATTGGGAATTCTTCCGGCGAAATTGCTGCTATTTGCAAACATAATTCATGAGCTAATTTTTGGAAATCTGAAGAACGGGCAACGAAATCTGACTCGCAATTTAATTCAATCATCACCCCGACTTTCTTTCCCGAATGAATATAGCTTTCTATGATTCCTTCCTTTGTTTCTCTTTCTTTTTTCTTTTCTGAAAAATTTTTACCCAATTTTTTTAAAATTTCCTTTGCTTTCTCAATATCGCCTTCAGCTTTTTCTAGGGCTTTTTTACATTCTGTAACTGAAACTGAAGTTTCTTCGCGAAGTTTTTTTATTTTATCAATTGAAATCATAAAACGTATTATAATGAAGTTATTTGATTTTCGATCTCGTCTTGATTATTACTTCTTTTACTTTGTCTAAAATATATTTTGCCGAACTAACGGCATCATCATTCGCCGGAATGGGATAATCGACCGAAGTGGGATCGCAATTAGTGTCTGAAATACCAATTATTTTTATATTTTTCATTTTTGCTTCCTTTACTGCCAAATCGTCTTTTTTTATATCTACGACAAAAATAGCATCGGGAATTTTTTCTAAATTTTTAATTCCTCTGAATTTTATATCTAATTCTTTTAACTCTTCGTCAATTTTTGAGCGCTCTTTTTTTGTATATTTTTCTAATTCTCCGCCCGTCTTTTTTCTTTCTAATTCTTTAAAATATTCTATTCTTTTTTTAATCACCTCAAAATTAGTAAAAGTTCCGCCCAGCCAACGCTCTGTAACATAAGGTAGATTACACTCTTCGGCCAAGTTTTTTACTAACTCTTTATGTTGAATTTTTGTTCCCACTATTAACAAAACTTTATTTTCTGAAATCAATTGCTGGATAAAATTTAGAGCCTTTTCTAAACTCTCCTTTGTTTTTTCCAAATCAATAATATGAACAGTATTTTTTATTCCCCACAAATAAGGCTCCATTTTGGGATGAATTCTCGAAGTTTTATGACCAAAATGAAGACCGGCTTGAGTCATTTCTTCAAGATCAAGATTAAAATTATTGTCTTTTATTTGCTCTTTTTTATTTTCTACCATAACTTTTTTAATATAACATATTTGTGAGTAGAAGACAAGAACTCGCATTTTATAAAACTTGATTTGAGAAACAAACTTTGCTAATATAAGATAGACATTCAGTAAAGTTTCACTTCTTCGTGTCTTATCTTGAATCGGAATTTCTTATTGAAATTCCGATATTCTAAAATATATGAAAAAAGATATTCCCCAAAGTGCATCCCGAAAATTCGGGATGACTACGGAGCAAGCATCCAAAATATTATGAAGAAAAATATACATCCAACATATTTTCCTAACGCAAGAGTTCAATGCGCTTGCGGGAACGTTTTTACGGTTGGCTCGACTAAAGAATTTATTGAAGTTGAGATTTGTTCAAAATGCCACCCATTTTATACCGGGAGAGATAAAATTATTGACAAAATGGGTCGGGTAGAAAAATTCAGGAAAAGATTGGCAAAAAAAGAAGAGATGAAAAGGAAAAAGAAGTAAAAACTACCCCCAGAGGGGAGTGAAAATTTTGAAGACTACGTCCATTAAGAATTTGCTAATTTTTTTAATCTAATAAATGTTAGATTTTAAAAAACTTAATGAAGAATATCAAGCGCTGCTTGAACAACTCAGTAATCCTGAGTTGATTTCAGATTGGGAAAAGTTTGAAGAATTGTCTAAAAAGAAAAAAGAGTTGGAAAAAATTATTGAAAAGCAGAAAGAAATAGAAGAAATAAAAAATAAAATTGAAGAAAATAAATTAATTTTATCATCGGGCGAAGACCAAGAATTGGTTTCTTTAGCAACAGAAGAATTAAAAAATCTTTTAGATAGAAAAAAAATCTCAGAAAAAGAGTTAATCGCCCTAGAAAAGATAAATCTCGCTCCAAAGGGACGGGAAGAAGCTTCAGCTGCTATTATTGAAATTAGGGCTGGAACCGGCGGCGAAGAAGCGGCTTTGTTTGCTGCTGATTTATTCAAAATGTATTCTAAATATGGTCTAAATCAAAATTGGAAACAGAGAGTTTTGGATTCCCATCCTACTGGATTGGGCGGCTTTAAAGAAATTATTTTTGAAATGGAAAATGGAGATGTTTTTTCTAAAATAAATTATGAAGGCGGAGTCCATCGGGTTCAAAGAATTCCAACAACTGAAAAAGGCGGGAGAATCCATACTTCTACTGCTTCGGTAGCCGTATTGCCTAAACCGAAAAAAACTGAAATTAAAATAAATCCTGCTGACTTAAAAATCGATTTTTATTGTGCTTCAGGTCCGGGAGGCCAATATGTGCAAAAAAGACATACGGCAGTCAGAATTACCCATTTACCCACCGGAATCGTTGCTACTTCTCAAAACGAGAGAAACCAGATAAGAAATAGAGAAAACGCCTTGACAATTTTACAAGCTAAAATTTTAGAAAAAAAAGAAATGGTTGAAGAAGAAAAGATGCATGGAAAAAGACGCTCGCAAATAAAATGGGCTAAAAGGGCAGAAAAAATCAGAACTTATAATTTTCCCCAGGATAGAGTTACTGACCATCGAATTAAAAAAAGCTGGCATAATTTAGAGGAAATTATGTCAGGCAAATTAGACGTAATCTTAAAAGATTTGGAAAAATATTCTAATGATTAGCAGCTAAACTTTCAATCTTTTGAATATCATCGGCATAATTAGTGGCTATTCTCATAACTGAATCTCCATAAAATCTATATTTTGTGCTGGTACTGCCGGAAAAATAAATCATTGCCGCCCGCCACTCGCCGTTATAAGTTTGGCCTTTTGCTCCATAATCTGACAAGTAAAGAGCTGCCGCTAAAAAAGCATCTCTAATATTCCAAGGATCGGCTGGTTTTCCAGTAATTGCTGTCACCCTTTCTCGATATTTCATCCAAGTAGAAGGAATGAATTGAGCTGGGCCCATTGCCCCTCCCCAACCGAAACTCATTGGACAAGAAACAGAAGTCTTATAAGAATCTCTTCCCAATTCTGCACAAATATTCAAAAAATGTGGTACATCACGAGTCGGACTCATAATCCGGCGCCTTTTATTTTCAGCCGGGTCTTGAGGCAAATAACATTTACCGACATTTTTTCCAATGTTTGATTCTTGAGTTAAAACGGCAAGTAAAAAAGCGGGACGAACACCGGTAACGCTCTCCGCATATTTTGCGATGTTATACGCCTCGCCAAAAGTCGGAGCACTAGTATTAGATACACCGCTCAACTCAAAAAGTCGACTCTTAATTTCTTTTGCTTTTGCTTGAGCTTCCTGAAGAGACTTTTGATATAGAGACTCTTTTCCCTTAGTGACCTCTAAAAGCTGTTCTTGCTCCGTTTTTGTGTCTTGGCTTTCTTTCTTTTGAAGAGTCCTTTGAATCACTAATTTTTCCGTCTCTTCTTTCTCGGTATCTAATGATTGTTTTTGATTTTCCAGATCAATTTTTAATTTTTTAATCTCATTTAAAATTTGCTGATTTTTTACGTCCAACGTGCTGAGAGCCACTAAATCGTTGAAAAAATCGGATATTTTATCTTCTTCTAAAAATATTTCAATATAGCTTTTTTGGTCTTCTTTATAAATCGTTCTTAAGATATCTGCTATTTGTTTTTTATAATCTTCAATTTTGTTTGAAGTATTATTAATTGATCCCTCAGTATCATTAATTTGTAAGCCGAGATCCTTAATCATTATGTTTGATTGTCGAATTTCTAAATCTAATTTTTTAATTTTACTTTTCAAAATTGAGATTTTATTAGCGAGTGTTTCTTTTTCTTTTTGAGTTGCGTTAATATTTTGCTCATAATTTGTGATCTCTTCTTCTAATTTTTTCAACTCTTCCTCCAATTGTTTCCTTTCTTCGGTCGGGCTTAAATTGGTCTGATTTTCTTGTCCTATCGCAAAAAAATTCGGCAAAATTAAAGCCGAAATCAAATTAAAAAGAAGAGCAAATTTAACAATCAACGCTCGCCTATCTTGCTTTTGCTTTTTATTGGGATTTCTCTTAATTTCCTCCATAAGGCTTTTTTTATTCGCTTGGTTTTACTTTTTCTGCTTCTTCTTCTTTCTCTTTTTTTTCTTCTACTTTTTCTACTTCTTCAACTTTCTCTTCAATCGGTTTTTCTAATTCTTCTTCAATTTTTTCAGGCTGTGAAACTGAAGCTACAATATCGTGGGGGTCTTTTAAAATTTTTATTCCTGTCGGAACTTCCACATCACCAATTAGAATATTATCCTCGAAAGTTCCTATTCTTTCTATATTCACTCTGATTTCTTTTGGTAGCGCTTGAGGTTTGGCTTTTACTTTTAATTCTGAAATATTTTTAACTAAAGTTCCCCCTAAATCTTTTACTGCCGGAGAAATTCCTTCAAAAATTATTGGAACCACTACTTCAACTTCTTCTTCAAGGTTCGGCTGATAAAAATCAGCATGGATTGGTTTCTCGGTTAAGGAATCTTTAGCTACGGCATGAATTAAAACTAAAAACTTGTCGCCTTTATCAACCGCTAAAGAAATTAGAGAGCTTTCACCCGCTTCTTTGTAAATTTTTTCAAATTCTTTTAGGTTTATTTCTAATGGCATTGGTTTTATTTTAGGTCCATATAAAACCGCAGGTAAAATACCTTCTTTTCTTAAAGTATTAACTTTTTTCCCTGAAATTTTCCGGCTTTTAGCTAAAAGAGAAAGCATATTATTTAACGATATGAATTATTTGGACGGGACAGGATTGAGCCGCCTCTTCAGCGCATCCAATTTCTTTAATTTCTAATTCTTCATTGCCGGTTTTTGGATTACTTTTTGAATTTAAAAGTTTGGCTTTGTCATCTTTATCCAATTCCCAATATTTTGGACATAGCGCTACACAAGAGCCGCAACTAATACATTTTTCTTTTTCATAAATAATTTTTATCCCGTTAGAAATTTTATTTGTTTCTTGTGCCATAATAATTTATTTTGTTAAACCCGTTATTTTTGGAATTTCTAACGGCGTTAATATTATTTTTTACGAATAACAAACCTTTTTTCTAATTCCTTTAATGTTTCCATTACTCCGGTATATTCCAATTCAGTCATTGGCAGCATTGCAGGTCCCGAAAATCCCTGTCTTCTTATTTCCTCTGCTTTTTCACTAACTTTTCTTCTAATATAATCCCAATAGGGCTGATCAAAACAATCAGCCGGCTCAGTTAGTTTACCTGATTTCATTGAAAAGGCCAAACAAGAAACTATTGGCGGTCCGTCAAAGAAAGAAATCGGTGAGTTTTTCTTTACGGGCATTAAAGGTCCCGCATGACTTCCTCTCATAAATCCTGCCACATAATGGCCGATAGTATAAGGAGAAAGAACTTCGCCCGTAGCTGGAAAATCTTTTTGAGTTCTAACCAGCATCACAGGATCATCTTTTCCGACATATTTCCCGGCGATATTGTGCAATCTGGTAGTGGAAGCCGCTACCACCTTTTCCCCCGAAGCTCGCGACCAAACAGATTCTACTATATATCGTCCGTTATCTCTTAATAAAGCTGCTATATCATATGTTTCTTCCGGCGTAACCAACTCAATGACTTTGTCGGCTTCCGTATAACCTACATCCATTATCATCCATTTGAATCCTTTTTTAACGGTTGGGGCTAAAATTAATCCTGCGCAATGCATGGGATCGGAAAAAGTTAAATATACGGGTAAATTAAATGCGCCGGGCTCAGTTTTGTCAGCCATAAACATTAAAAAGGGTTCAGCTGTTCTTTCTTCAATTTCCATTTCAGCTACCTGGGGTCCCATTCCTTTTATATTCCCGGAAAACGCTTCTACCAATAAATCTTGACCGGCGCCGTAAAGGCCCTGGGACTTTGCCGCTTCAGTGCCCGCCAAAAAGGCATCCCAGCAAAGTTTATGAATATCTTTATTTCCCGTACCTTTTTCGTGGGTAGTCAGTATAGAAATATCGTCTCCAGTGTAGCCGATATAAGAATCTATTATTAATTTTTTACCTTTTTCTTTAATATAATTTTCGACAGTTTCTAAAACTTTCTGGCTGGGTTTTATGTGCCCGCCAATTGAGCCGATGTCGGCTTTAATAATTGATAAAGTAATTTTTGCCATATTTTATTATTAATTAATTGAAATTATCTACGACCTTTTTCTTTTTTAGCTACGATTAAAGTTGTTTTAATCACGGTATCCGGATTTAAAGACATTGACTCAATCCCCTCTTCCACTAAAAATTCGGCAAATTCTTCGTAAACCGAGGGTGCTTCACCGCAAATTCCAACGTATTTTTTCCTTTTTTTGCATTCCTGGATAACTTTACTTATCATTTCTTTTACGGCTTTATTTCTCTCGTCGCCAATTTCTGAAATTAAAGCCGAATCCCTATCCAAACCCAATACTAATTGAGTCAAATCATTGCTGCCAATAGAATAACCGTCAAAAATATCTAAAAATTTGTCGGCTAAAACAACATTTGACGGAATCTCACACATTACATAAGCCTCCAAGCCATCTTTACCTTTTTCCAAACCGTATTCTTTCATTAATTTTAACACTTTTTCGCCTTCTTCGGGAGTCCGGCAGAAAGGAACCATTACTTTAATATTTTTTAAGCCGAATCTTTCTCTCGCCTTTTTTATGGCTTCACATTCCATCTGAAAAGCAGATTTAAATTTTTCATCATAATACCTTGAAGCTCCCCGCCAGCCCAACATTGGGTTTTGTTCTTCCGGCTCAAAAAGTTTTCCGCCTAACAACTGGGCGTATTCATTTGTCTTAAAATCAGAAAATCTTACAATAACGGGTTTTGGGTAAAAAGCGGCTGCTATTTTCCCAATTCCTTGACTGAGCTTATCAATAAAATATTCTTTTTTATTCAAATATCCTTTTGTTAGTTTTTCAATCTTTCTTTTTAAATTTTTCTCTTTTAATTTTGCGAAATGATAGAGGGCTAAAGGGTGAATCTGAATCTGGGAAGCGATAATAAACTCTTCTCTGGCCAATCCTACTCCGGAATTGGGCAAAAATGAATTTGAAAAAGCGCTGTCTGGATGACTGGTGTTCATCATTATTTTTGTTTTTGTTTTGGGAATTTTTTTAAGATTATATTTTTTAATTTCAAATTTTAATTCTCCCCCGAAAATTTTGCCGATTTGCCCTCCAGAACAATCAATTGTTATC
>JBGOYX010000005.1:0-12232 GCA_041479865.1 Minisyncoccia bacterium | reverse complement strand
TCCTACCCAATCATACCCAAAACCACTACCAAGCCCAAGCACCAGCTACCTCATCATCCACACAATACCTCTCCCATCACCAACCCAAAACACCAAATTTAATAATTTACTTAAAGTGATAATTTTAGTTATTGGTTTTGAGAAAAAATCTAAAAACCGAACGAAGTATTTTCCTCTCTTTCTGAATAAAATATAAAAAATAGCTAAAATTAAAACAACTCCTATAAAAATTATAAAAATACTTTTAAAAGAAACGAAGTTAAATACTAAGCTTGGGAGAAATATTAAACTCAATAAAAAAAACAGAATATAATTCAGCCAGATGAAAAGCGTCCAGGTAAAAACTAAGAAAGAAACCACAGCCGCCGGAATTCTTAATTTTTTATAAGAATAAAAAGTAACTATTGTCCCGCCGATAAACGGCGCAACATGATTTCCGACAACCCCCAAAATGGCAATTTTAAAAACATCTCTGAATTTAACCCTGAAACCCGCTATGGCCAATAAAGTCTGCGACAGCCAACTGTCTCCG
This sequence comes from Minisyncoccia bacterium, assembly GCA_041479865.1. GTDB lineage: Bacteria > Patescibacteriota > Minisyncoccia > Minisyncoccales > JBGOYX01 > JBGOYX01. Next base: position 11,700 of record JBGOYX010000005.1, on the reverse strand, counting down.
AAATAATTAACGGCTTGAAATAAGACTAAGAAAAGTAAAAGCGGCTTATTTACTTCCTTTAAAAGTGAAGGAACATCATAATAAATCCCTTTAAATTTGGAAGAAATTATAAAGAAAGCAACAATTATTAAAACAAGTGTTAGAAAAAGTCTAAAATAACGCATATTATTTCTTTAATAACCCTTCGTGGTGAAATTTAAAAATCCTTAAGGAATTTAATGGCGGGAAGAAATCGGTTATAAAGTTATAAGCTGCAGCTGCACTTGGACCTAAAAATCCCGCGAAAACCAAAACTAAACCTAAAAAATTTATAATCCCCCATAAAAAAAGATTTTGTTTTATAATCTTCATTGTTTTTTTGCTAATCTGAATTGTGTCAATTATGTTTCTTAAATCGTCTTTCATCAAGGCAATATCAGCCGCTTCAATACTGGCGTCCGAACCGATTACTCCCATCGCGAAGCCGATGTCGGATATGGCCAAAGAGGCGGCGTCGTTTACTCCGTCTCCAAGCATGCCTACTTTATATTTTTTGTTAAGGGAATTTTTTATAAATTTAACTTTATCCTGAGGTAAAAGATTAGCTTGAAATTCGCTAATTCCAACTTCTTGCGCTATTTGTTTGGCAACTATTTCGTTATCTCCCGTTAACATCACCATTCTCTCCACGCCGAGGTTTCTAAGTCCTTTTATAACATTAGGGGCATGGGGCCGGATGGAATCAGAAAGCGATAAAAAACCAATTAAAAAACCGTCCATAGCAAGAGCCACCAGCATACGCCCCAAAGACTTTTCTTTTTGGATAAAATCCTGTTCTTCTTTTGAAAAAACAATGCCGTGGTTCTCTAAAAACTTTGTATTTCCTGCCAAAACCCTTTTATTATCTATAACTCCACCGATTCCATAGCCCGCCTCTTCGTGAATTTGTTTTATCTCAGCAATTTTTATCTTTTTTTCTTTTATAGCGGGCGATAAGCCCGATATATTAAACTTCCCATTCACTATAAAATTGTATATTGCTTTGGCCGTAGGGTGGTTTGATTCGGCACTCAATCCTCCTAATATGCTCAGGAATTTTTCTTCAGAAAAATTATTGAAAACAAACGTTTTTTTAACCTCTGGTTTTCCTTCAGTAAGGGTTCCTGTTTTATCAAAAACCATTAATTTCATCTTTGGCAACCCCTCAATAAAACTCGCTCCTTTAATAACAATCCCTTTTTTAGCCGCCGTTCCTATTGCCGCCACGAAAGCCAAAGGAATAGCTATTGCTAAATCGTCGGCACAGGTAACAAGTAAAACACTGAGAACCAAAGATAAATTATGGCTAAAGAAATAAATAAATACACTTCCCAAAAGAGTAAAAAAAATGTAAAAGTTGATAAATTTTTCAATTATTGAAGAAATCGGCGTTTTACCCTTCTGTGATTCATTAATCAATTTTAAGATTTTGGCAAAAGTAGTGTCTTCCCCTATCTTTGTCGTTTTCACTAGTAAAGAACCCGATAAATTCAGGGTTGAACTGAAAACTTCTTCTCCTATATTTTTTTCAACGGGCTCCGACTCGCCAGTCAAAGACGACTGGTCAATGGATGCGTTGCCCTCTACGATAATTCCATCAACAGCAACTCTTTCGCCCGACTCAACAACTACCAAATCGTCAATTTTTACTTCCTCAATCGGTTTTTCAATAATTCCCTGGTCGGCGGTTTTAATTAGGACTTTTGTCGGCCGCAGTTTCAATAAACTCTGAATTGCCCGTTTTGTTCTGTTTTCGGTAAAATAGGCGAAAAATCTGGCCGAAGCCAACATCAAACTGATGAAAACCGCCGAATGAAATTCCCTATTCAAAAGAGCAAAAATTAAAGCAATACTGGCTAGAAGGTCTATTGTCAATTTCCGATTAATTAAGGCCCGAATTGCACTAATTAAAACCGGTAAAAGCCCGATTATCGCCACCCCGAAAAAGATCGCAGTATTTAGATTGCCAATAAGAATATGAAAAAAATTTGTGATTAAGACAAAAACAGAAAGGATTACTATCAAAACGTCAAACCAAAAATAAAAAGGATTGCCAGATAGGGCAAAAGTTGAGATTTTATGATGTTTCTTTTCCAACATTAGGTTAATTCTACCAAAAAAAATCGCTCTACTGCAAGCGATGAGACGATTTTATTTTAATTTTCTTAAAATTAATCTACTTTTCTCTTTTCATTAAAATAGTTTTTATAACTTTAGACAGCCTGGCAAGAAGAAAAATACCTCCAACCTCCAAAGTGATAACGGAAACCACTGACATACATTCTGTGGGTTTTCCTTCTAAAGAAATACGAAAATAATCCTTTGTTAAAAAATTAATAACGTAAAATAGAATGGTCAAACCGATCCAGGAGTAAAGAAAATATTCTCCCTGCCTGTCTACTCCTTTTTCTTCCAACCACCTTAACATTTCTTTATGAACGGAGTAAATAAATAAAACTCCGATATAGAAGAAACCTACTCGGGAAGGGAAAAAAGTTCCCCGGCTAAAAAATTCTATTATAACCATCGCCATTATTATTACCGTGATAACGAGGCAAATTAAAAACAGGTTTTTATTTATTGAACGCTCCACTTTTCTTATTTTTAGTAAATTTTCTTTAGATATGCTGGACATATTCTTAAATTTTTATTTTAATATTCTCCCTTTCCTCTAATTTATTCTAACATAAAATAGTAAAAAATCAAGCCCCTGCGAACTTGAAAAATGGTACTAATAAAAAGTTTTAAAAACCGACAAATTCTTTGATTTTTGTAATGGGAATAGAAATAACATTTCCTGTCGTATCAATTATGTTTATACCCAAAACGTTGCCTTCTATATTAAATAAAGAAGAGCCAGATAGCGTATTTTTTTCAGAAATATTTGTTTCAATTGATTCCTCGTCAAAGCTTTTAACAATTCCTTCATTGACTATTTTTTTAACGCCTTGCTTTTCAAATTCTGTTCCCACTAAAAAAACTCTTTCTCCCAATTTAAGTTTTCCCAAATCAGCAAAGCTTATTGTCGGCAAAGTGCTTTTTTCCACTTTTATTAAAACTAAATTACTCTTAGTATCTTTTTTTAAAACTTTAAATGAAAGTTTTTCATTGTCAATGTATAAGGCAGAGGTTGAGCTTTGAGGAATTAAATTAGCCAAAGTTATTATTAAGCCATCTGAAGTAACAATTAAACCCGAACCCTCTAAAATTTTCTTGCTTTGGGTTGTGGTTTTTATCCCAACCACCACTTTCTCTACTTTTTCAATAGCTGAGGTTAGGGCGGTATTTTCTTGAACAATAACTTCTTTTTTTTCTATTACATAGATAGGGCTTTGTTCTAATCGATATTGATAAAAAAGCGGCCTCTCAATGAAATAAGGCCATAAAATTTGGTCGGCGAAAATTCCGCCGAAAATCCCGAAAATAAAAATAGCTAAAATTTTCAAAGCGTTTTTCATTTTTATTAAACGGCAACTTTTGCTCTTTTGGGTTGAGTTTTAATTAAATCTTTAGCCGTTCTGAAAACAATTTTTTCTTGTTCCAAATCAACGGTTACCCCCTCTTCTTCTTTAATTTCGCCAGAAACAATTTTTAAAGCCAGAGGGTCTAAAATTTCTCTTTGAATCAGCCTTTTCAAAGGTCGGGCTCCTAAATTCGGGTCAAAACCCTTTTCGGCCAAATATTCTTTTGCCGGTTCTGTAACTTTAATCCTGATTTTTTTGTTTTCTAAACGTTCTGCCACTTTTTGAAGCTCCAACTCAACTATTTTCTCTATTTCTGATTTTCCCAAATAATCAAAGATAACAATTTCATCAATTCTATTTAAAAACTCTGGTCTGAAATTTTCTTTTAGAGCGGCTATTACCTTCTCTCTTAAAGACTCTCTGGCACTTTTTTCTTCGTCACCGCCGATAAAACCCAAAGCGGCTTCTTTAGCAATAATTTCCGAACCCACATTTGAAGTCATAATTAAAATGGTATTTTTGAAAGAAGCTGTTCTGCCTTTGGCATCGGTTAATCTGCCGTCTTCCAAAATTTGAAGTAAAATATTAAATACTTCGGGGTGAGCTTTCTCAATCTCATCAAGCAAAATCACTGAATAAGGTCGTCTTCTTATTTTTTCAGTTAGCTGACCGCCCTCTTCATAACCCACGTAGCCTGGCGGAGAACCTATCATTCTTGAAACGGTGTGTTTTTCCATATATTCTGACATATCCAATTTAATTAAGGCATTTTCGTCATTAAATAAAAACTCAGCCAAAGCCCTAGCAGTTTTAGTTTTCCCTACTCCGGTCGGCCCTAAAAACATAAAAGAACCTATGGGCCTGTTTTCTTCTGAAATTCCAGCCCTGGCTCGTCTGATGGCATTGGAAATAGCCGATAGTGCCGCCTTCTGCCCAATTACTCTTTTTAAAATTATTTCTTCCATTTTTTCTAATTTTTTTGCTTCTGCTTCCAAAAGTTGAGTTACTGGAATTCCTGTCCACTTTGAAACCACTTTCGCCACCTCTTCTTCAGAAACTTTTTCTTTTAAAATCGGCCTCTTTTTTTGAAACTGAATCAGCTTTCTTTCGGTTGCCGCTAATTCCTTCAAAAGCTGGGGTATTTTGCCGTATTTTAATTCGGCTACTTTTTGTAAATTAGCTTCGCTTTCCGCTCTCTCCACTTCAAACTTCAGATTTTCTATTTCTTTTTTAAAATTTTTGATTTTAGCAATCGTTTCTTTTTCCAGCTTCCACTTAGTCTCAAGTGCTTTTGTTTTTTCTTTCAAATCGGCCAATTGTCTTGAAATGACTTTTTCTTTTATTTTATTTTTAATAATTTGTTTTTCAACTTCTAATTTTTGAATTTCTTTTTTCAAGTTTTCTAATTCTACTGGTTCCGATTCAATTTCTAATCTCAAAGAACTCATTGCTTCGTCCATCAAGTCAACGGCTTTGTCGGGCAAAAATCTGTCAGTAATATATCGGGCCGCCAATTGACTACAGGCTATAAGGGCCTGGTCGGTAATTTTTACTCCGTGATGCATTTCATACTTTTCTTTAATCCCTCTTAAAATAGTAATGGTGTCTTCAATTGAAGGTTCTGAAACGTAAATTGGCTGAAATCTTCTTTCTAAAGCAGGGTCTCTTTCAATATATTTTTGATACTCTTTTAAAGTGGTGGCGCCAATCGCCCTTAACTCGCCTTTGGATAGAGCTGGTTTTAATAAATTTGAAGCATCAATCGCTCCTTCAGCCGCTCCCGCCCCGACCAAAGTATGAAGCTCATCAATAAATAAAATGTAGTTTCCAGCTGCTCGATTAATTTCTTTAAGTAGGGCTTTCATTCTGTCTTCAAATTCTCCTCGGTATTTCGTACCGGCAATCATTGCTCCCAAATCCAAAGCAATAATTTCTTTATTTTTTAATGACTCCGGCACTTGACCAAAAACAATTTTCTGGGCCAAACCTTCAACAATAGCTGTTTTTCCCACTCCGGCTTCACCAATTAAAACTGGATTATTTTTTGTCCTTCTAGATAAAACCTGCATCAATCTCCGAATCTCATTTTCCCTGCCGATTACCGGGTCTAATTTGCCCTGTTTGGCTTGAGTGGTTAAATTTCTGGCATATTTCTCAACTACCTGGTATTTTGATTCGGGTTCCGGGTCTGTAATTCTCTGTCCGCCTCTGACCTGAGCTAATTGCTTTAAAAAATTATTATAATCTAATTTCCCAAATTCTAAAGTTGTAGGCCCTCCGCCTGGTTGCAAAAAAGTAGCTTTACCTAAAATTTCTTTGGCTTTGGTTTCGGTATCCAGAAGAGCTAAAAATAAATGTTCAATAGAAATAAATTCATCGCCCATCTTCATCGCTTCCTGTCTGGCTCTTTCTAAAACCTTTGCCATATCTTGGGTCAGATAAAATTGACCGAAAGCTTGGGGAGCAACAATGGTTGGAATTTTCTCTAAGGCCTGCTTTGTCTTCTTTTTTAAATCTTCAATATCCGTCCCTATTTTTTGGAGTAAATTTGAAACCACGCTTTCCTCTTGTGAAAGCAAAACAAAAAGCAAATGCAAAGCATCAATTTGTTGCTGGCCTCTTTCTTGGGCGATATTTTGAGCAGATAATATCGCCTCCTGAGCTTTGTGCGTAAAATTAGCGCCGTTCATAATGATATTTTATTAAAAATTTTCTCAAAAGTCAACGCTATAGTAGAATTTAGCAAAACCCGCCACTAAAAGGGGCGGGTCAAAATTCTGCTCCAAAGTTATATTATTGGCTTCTTTCGCTTAGAATAACTTCAAATATTTTTTCTTTACCGTCTCTTAAAATCTTCAGAGTTATTTTATCTTCGGGATTATATTTCATTATAATCTTAGCTAAACTATTTTCGCTGGTAATTTTTTCTCCATTAAATTCTAAAATTATATCTCCTTCTTTCAAGCCAACTTTTTCAGCCGGAGAACCAGAATAAATGGCTGACCCCCCTTGCTGCCCTGCAATTATCCAAGCGCCTTCAGCTACCGGTAAATTATTTTCTTCTTTGACTTTTTCGTTAATTAAAATGTAGCTTACTCCCAAAAAAGGATAAGTAATTTTTCCTTTAGCTTTAACCTGTTCAATATCTCTTTTGCCTTTATTTATGGGAATGGCAAAACCTATATTTTGAGCCCCCGAAACCGTGGCCGTATTTACCCCGATTACCTCTCCTTTTAAATTTAAAAGAGGACCGCCTGAATTACCCTGATTTATTGCCGCATCTGTCTGGATAACATCTTCAATGGTTTCAATCAAATCGCCGCCAGAAGCCGTAATTGTTCTGCCTAAACCTGAAATTACTCCGACCGAAACCGTATTCCTAAATTCACCCAAGGCATTACCAATTGTAATAACCGTTTGGCCGATTTGTAATTTAGAAGAATCTCCCAATTTTACTACCGGAAAATTACTTCCTTCAATTTTAATTATGGCTAAATCCTGAACCGAATCTTTAGCTAAAACTTTTGCCGGATATTTTTTGCCGTCATTGGTTAAAACGGTGTAATCGGCTGTTCCATCTGAAACGACATGCTTATTTGTCAAAACCATTCCGTCTGAAGAAACAATAAAACCCGAACCGCCGCAAACCTCTTGTTTTTGGGTGCCTTTTTGGCGATATTGGGGAATTTGGATGTCAAAGGGAGAATCGGAACCAAAAGGATTAATATAATATTCTTCTATTATCGGCAGGTCTTTTGTAATAATAATGCTGACCACAGCCGGCGATGTCTCGTTTACTGTTTTGATTATCGCCTCTTCTTGAGTAGTTTGGGCGGTATAGTTTTTTTGCCCTTCAATCGCAGGCATTTCTGAAGATTCAAAAATTAATTTATCCAAAAAGCTCTTTATGTCGGAATAAAAATAACCGCCGGAAAGTAACCCTCCAACTCCGCCGAAAACAAAAGAGGTTATAATTATTAAAAAAATTAAAAAACCCTTACCTCGCCAGAAACTCGGCGCTTTTAATTTTGGTATTTCAAATTTTGGTAATTCGTACATAGTGTATTAATTATAAATTATTTTTTGATTTTTGTGAATAGTGATTAAAACGATATTTCAGAATGTCTGATTTTACGGGACCAAAAAAAATCATGTGAAGTTGGCATAAAAAGTATTTTAACCAAGTAATAAACCAGCCGTCTTTTTCAAATCTTCGGGGAGAAGCAAAAATTTTGGCCGACCTTAGAACGCCGAATTTCCCAACCTTCGCCCCTCTTCTAACGTAATCCAACTCTTCGCCAATTTTTATCTCTTCATTAAATCCTCCGATTTTTTGGTGGAGATTTCTTTTTGCCAAAATAACATTCATTGCTTGAGGTAAAAATTTTTCCGTAATCAAAGAAGGAAAATTAAAAAGTATTTTGTAAGAAAGATTATGAAATTTATGAAAAGAAGTTAAGCAAAAAGAAGCAATATCTAATTTTTTTTCTTTAAATTCTTTTAATAATTTTTCAAGAGAATTTTCAGCTAAAAATGTATCAGCGTCTAAAAACAAAATCAAATCACCTTGGGCAGCTTTTGCCCCCTCGTTTTTTCCTTTTGCTGGAAATCCTCCCGAGATAACTTTACAGCCGAAAGATTTGGCAACGTCAATTGTTTTATCTTCCGAACCGGCATCAGCCACGATAATTTCAAATTCAGCGTCCAATTTCTGCTTTTTTAAAGATTCAAGCAAAAATGGGAGGTAGTTTTCTTCATTTAAGGTTGGAATAATCATGGAAAGCATATTATTTTTTAAGGAATCAAGGTTCTCGCGAAGCGAGGTTCTTAATCCGTTAGGATCAAGGTTTTCGCAAAGCGAGGTTCTTATTTTCGCATTTTTGGCGTCGGCCAAAACCCCAGATATTTACCGAAAATCCATCTGGTCTGAGCATCCAAGGCAGGCAAAGAAGTAAAAAAAATCATAATGAAAGGAAGTAAAAACCATTCTAAAATAAATATAAAATATTTTTTCCGGCCCAATTCAATGGGCTTTGGCGGAAGTAAAAGAATACTGAAATAAGCGGAACCGATTAATCCAACCATTCCTGCGGTTAAAATATAGCTGGTAAATTTGGGTAATTTATAAGAAATAATAGTTTGCCTGAATTCATCACCCCCTAAAATAATAGGTAACCATCCCAACAAAAATACCAAAAATGAAGTAGTCGCCCAAGACCAGTGGGTTTCAAAAAGAGTAAAACCTAGAGAAAATTTCTTAGAAAATGCAATTTTTTTGTTTTTTAAAAAACCGAAAAATGAATAGGCAATATCTCCAACGCCATAAGCCCACCTTCTCTGTTGTAAATAAACGTTTTTCATCGTTTTTAAAAAGGTCGGGGCAACGTTGGCATCCATTGAAATCGGATAATACAAGGGTATAACTCGATAATCTCCGTTATATTTTAAAAAACACTGCCAAAAAATACGCGAATCATCAGAAACAACGTTAACCTGCCTGAAATCCACGTCAACCAAAGCCTTGAAACTCATTGAATGAGAAGAGAAAGTTATCAGTTTTTCCGGCCTTTCCTGGCACATCATTTCCCAGAAAGAAGCTGAAAAAGCAAAAATTCGAGAAATGGGCGGCGCTTGCCAGATATTATTGATAAAAAGAGGAACCGGCTGAAAACTGCAGCGAGTAGGATATTTTTGAGTTAAATAATAATATGTTAAACAATTAAAATATTTTGGAAAAATGCAGGTATCAACGTCAAAAGAAGAAACAATAATGTTTTCATAGAGAATCTTCAGGTTATCAATAATTAACTCTTTAGCTTTTCTTGCTCCCCAAGTTTCATTAGAACCTTTGCCTGGGATTTCATCCGGTAAATTTGCTGGATGAAAAGTCAATAAAAATTTAAAAAATTTATCACTAAATTCGTTTTTAATAATTTCTGCCGCTTCCCTGTTGCCTTTTTCTTCGCAACTTAGAACCACAATTATTTTTTCTTTAGGCCAATCGGATTTTAATAAGGAATTGAGGTTTCCTTTGACAACTTCAAGGGGTTCTTTGTGCATCGGCAAAATAATCAAATGATAAACACCCCGCCAGTCCTTGCCCGATTTATTCAATTTTTCTAACCAATCAGTTTTTTCATTTTCCCTCATTTGCCGATAACAAGCCTGAAGATGAAAGGTGAAATATAGGGTTCTAAACAGCCAATAAACGACAAAAATAATAATAAAGAAAGAAGCCCAAACGGGCTTCAACCAGGAAAGAAAAACAGCTAAGAATAAGGTTAACCAACTCAAAGCCCCTGGTAAAACCTCAAAAAAGCGATAAATTATCCTTTCTTTTTTATCCTTTAAATCCGAAGCCCGTCCTATTTTCAAATAATAGTCATCCATATATTAATACGTATATTAAAACAATTTTTTTGCTTCTTCCCAAATTTCCGGCTGATTTTGTTTCGTTTTCATCCAATACCACCATTCTCCTCCCCATAAATAAAATTCTGTCAATCCGGTCTTTTTGGCAAATTCAATGTTTCTTTTAAATTGCTCAAAATTCATTGTTTTTTCTTGTTCTGAAAGAGATAAATCATATAAAAGTTTTGGTCCCCAAGGTTCGGCTTGAAGTTCAACGCAAATCACTTCTTTTTTGAAAAACTTTTTTATAATTTCCGCTTTTCTCCAATAAAAAGTTGGAGGGAAAGGATAGTGAATATAAATGCCGATTTGGCGGACCCAAACTTTTTTATACATTGTCGTCCCGACTATATCGCCAATTTTTGCCGCCTGAATCCAAAAAGAACCCTCTCCACTGTCAGCTATTATAACCGGTCTGTTCAGCGTATCAAGCGATTTTACCAAAGCAACCTCTTTTTTCAAGAATTCTTTGTCAACCCACGGACATTCTCCGAAAGGAAAAAATGATTCATTTTCAACCTGCCAATATTTAATTCCCAAATAATATTGATATCTTAAAACGATTTTTTCAATCAGCTTTAATATTCTTTCCTGCTGTTCTTCCTTGCTCATGTTTTTTGCCCAGTCGGGAATGTGGCATTCTGGCCAGCGCGGAGTTTTCATGCCGATTACTAAAAGTATTTTTCCTCCCCTCCCTTCAGCTTCTTTTATCTGCCAATCTAAGTCTTCAAAGTAAAATTTATCTTTTTCCGGCTCAATTATGTCCCAGTGAGCCGCAACTTTCAAATTCTTAATCCCTAAATCATCAAGTAAGGCTAAATATGTTTCTTTCCAGTTTAGCCCCAGGTTTTGGGCGTGCTTTTGGGAAAAATTCACTCCCCAAATTATATTTTTTTCTTGGGGAGGACTGCCGGTAAAAAGATAAATAGCAAAAAGTACCATAAGAAATAAAATTATTAATATAATTTCTTTTAAAATTTTTTTGATCATTTTACTTAATAGCTAATAAAACTAATCCTCCTCCAATTAATAAAATAGCAATCATTTTTTGGAGAATAATTCCTTTTGAAATCTCCTCTTTTAAAATCTTGGGTAATTTAAAAGAAAATAATATAGTAAAAATTAACAAAAACACATACTGAATACCTTGAAGAGAATTAATAAAAGCAACATAAACTAAAGGTGCTAAAGCTATTGCCCAGTTCTGCAAAACAGCGCCTGAACTACCTACTATCTGGTTACCGATAAAAATCCCCGTTGTTTTTAATTTTAATCCTTGAGGTTTAGTAAACATCTTTGATCTCACTTCTTTGAAAAATAAAAACAATAAAGCTGCTAAAAAGCTGCCGAATCTTATCCAAATGAATCCATTGATAAAAGTTAAGGAATTATAAACAAATTTAGCTAAAACAAAGTACAGAGCAAAATAAAATGCAGCTCCCAATGAAAAAATCAATGATTTCCCAAAAATATTTTTTGATTTATCAATTACCATTAAGACGCTTCCAAAAATCAACAATATAAAAATAAAAGCTTCTTTCAAAGAAAACGTAGTCTCGCCCCGCGAAAAAATATACATAAAGAAAAAAGTTAATATCGGGATTGCCCCACCAATGGCTGGTACGATACGAGAAACTTCAAATTCTCTTACCAATGAATAATAAAGATAAAGACCGATAATAAAAATCATCCCTGTAAAAAAAGATAGAAAGATTTGCGATGGCGGTGGAAGAAAAAATCCAAAAGGAATAAATATTATTACAAAAATACTCAAAATTCCCACGTAAAAAGAATAAACTTTAGGGTT
>JBGOYX010000004.1:0-12593 GCA_041479865.1 Minisyncoccia bacterium | reverse complement strand
GGTTGAACTTTTAATGAAGGATTTGGAAATGTTAGATAATTTGATTCAAAAATTTGAAAAGGAAGCTAAGTCAAAAGATAAAATTATTCTAAAAAAAATAGAATTTTTCAAAAAAATGAAGGAGTTTGTATCTCAAGGAAAAATGATTTCTGAGCTTAATTTAAATGAAGAAGAAAAAGAAGAAATTAAAGAATTCCAGTTTTTAACGGCCAAACCAATCTTTTATATCTTAAATACCAATGGGAAAGAATCGGATTTTAAGGAAAATTCTAAACACTTAGTGTTGAATCTAAAAGAAGAAAAAGAACTTTCAGAACTATCAGAAGAAGAAGCAAAAGAACTTGGATTAAAATCCCAACTTGACCAATTAATTTTAAGTTGCTACAATATTCTTGATTTAATTACTTTTTATACGGTAGCTGGCGGAAAAGAAACAAGGGCTTGGACGATAATCAGAAACTCCAAAGCTCCCCAGGCTGGCGGCGCGGTTCATTCTGATTTTGAAACTAAGTTTATCCGGGCTGAAGTAATCCTCTGGAAATCGTTAGTTGAAGCCGGCGGCTGGAAAATAGCTAGAGAAAAGGGCATTCTTAAAACCGTGGGACACGATTACATAGTCCAAGATGGTGATGTAATTGAATTTAAAATATGAGCCCTGTTAGAAGTCTTTGGCGTGAAATTTTTCAGAGAAAAATTTCACGCAGAACGCTAAACGGGGCATAACCAAATAATAAAAGTCTGTTTGAAATTAACTTTATATTATATAAAAACAGACTCCTAACGGAGTGAGAAACTACGAATTAACTTATTTAATATCGCCCGATTTATCTGAAACAGAATTAAAGTCTTTTCAAGAAAAGATAGTTTCTTTGATTGAAAATAAGGGAGGCGTTTTGGTTAGCACAAACGAGCCAGCCAAGAAAAAATTAGCTTATCCGATTAAAAAAAGAGTAGAAGCTTATTTATCGTCTTTAAACTTTCAGTTAAGTCCAGATAGATTAATAGAGATGGAACGAGAATTAAAAACAGAGGAAAATATCCTTCGATTTTTACTTATCACTAAAAAAATAACTAAAAAAGCTACTGAGGTTTTAATTAAAAAACCTTCAAAGATAATAAAGCCGAAAAAGGTCGAATTAAAAGAAATTGAACAAAAACTCGAAGAAATACTCGGCTAATAAGAACCTTTCGCTTCGCGAAAGAACCTTGATTCTTTCGTAAATAAGAACCTTTCGCTTCGCGAAAGAACCTTGATTTCTCGCTTTGCTCAAAATTAATATATGAATCTTAATAAAGTTTTTTTAATTGGTAGGCTAACCCGCGACCCAGAATCAAAAGCTTTGCCAAGCGGACAGTCAGTTGCAAATTTCGGATTGGCAACCGACAGATTTTTTGTTGACAAATCGGGACAAAAACAGCAACAAACAGATTTCCATAATATTGTCGCTTTTGGCAGATTAGCTGATATAGTAAGCCAGTTTTTAACCAAAGGTTCTCTTGCTATGATTGAGGGAAGATTAAGAACTAGAACCTGGCAAGGTCAGGACGGCCAATCTCGCTACAGAACTGAAATCATTGCTGAAAGATTGCAAATGGGTCCGAAATCAGCCGGAAAAGTCGCTCCCCCTGAAACACCAAAAGAGGAAATTCCAGTTGTTGAAGAAGAAGAAATAGATTTAAAGGACATACCTTTTTAGAAATTTAAAATTTCTATATGAATTGTTTTTTTTGTCAAAGAAATATTATAGAGATTGACTTTAAAGATACCGGCCTTTTAACTAAATTTATTTCTGGTTTGGCTAAAATTAAATCCAAAAAAAAGACAAAGGCTTGTTCCAAACACCAAAGGAAATTAGCTCAAGCTATAAAAAGAGCCAGATACTTAGGATTGCTTCCGTTTACTATAAAATAAGAACCTCCGATTTTATCGGAGAACCTTGATTCTCGCTTCGCTCAAAATAAGAACCTCCGATTTTATCGGAGAACCTTGATCCCTTCGGAAATAAATAAATCAAAATTAAAAAACTACCCCGTAAAGGGGCGGTTTTTTCTATTAAATCTTTTCAAGGACTGCTTTTTTAATCTTTTTGAATATCTCTGGATTTTCTTTAAGGAATTCTTTAGATGCTTCCATTCCCTGTCCGATTTTCAAGTCCTCAAAACAAATCCAGCTCCCTGATTTTTTAATAATTTCGTATTTTATACCGATATTTATCAGGTCGGTTAAATATGAGATTCCTTCGTTATAGTAAATATCAAATTCTGTCGTTTTAAAGGGGGCAGCAACTTTGTTTTTGACTATTTTAGCTTTGACTCTGTTGCCGATAATTTCCTCTCCTTTTTTTATTTGGGCTGTTCTTCTTAAGTCAATTCTGACTGAAGCATAAAATTTTAATGCTAAACCGCCCGGAGTTGTTTCCGGATTTCCAAACATTATCCCAATTTTCATTCTGGTTTGATTCAAAAAGATAACCACGGTTTTGGTCTTTGAAATAATACCGGAAAGTTTTCTCAAGGCCTGACTCATTAATCTTGCCTGAAGGCCGATTTGAAATTCCCCCATTTCACCTTCAATTTCGGCTCTCGGCGTCAAAGCGGCAACCGAATCAACCACAATTACATCGATTTCTCCCGACTTTACCAAGGTTTCAACAATCTGCAATGCTTGTTCGCCTGAATCAGGTTGGGAAATCAGTAAATCTTCAATATTAACTCCGATTTTTTTAGCATAATCGGGATCTAAAGCATGCTCAGCATCAACAAAAGCGCCAGCTCCTCCTTTTTTTTGAGCCTCAGCTAAAATATGCAAAGCCAAAGTGGTTTTTCCCGAAGATTCGGGCCCAAAAATCTCAATCACTCTTCCCCGAGGCACCCCCCCCACTCCTAAAGCCATGTCCAAGGAAATGGAACCCGTGGGAATGACATCAACATTAACTGGACTAACCTCTCTTAATTTCATTATTGCTCCTTCGCCAAACCTTTGCTTAATTTCTTCAACTGCCTCTTCTAAATATTTTTTTTCTTCAGTTGTCTTTTTTTTCATAGTTATTTAGAGATGATAATATATTATAATTTTATTACAATTTTAAACTTTTTTCCAATCTTCATTTTCTTCTTCGTTATTAAAATATACTTCTCGCGGTTTTGCTCCTTCTCCGGGACCTACCACTCCTCTTTCTTCTAACATATCAATTAGTCTGGCTGCCCTGGCATAGCCGATTCTTAATCTCCGCTGCAATAAAGAAGATGAAGCTTTTTTAGCAGAAAGAACTACCTTTTTTGCCTCTTCATACAAGGGATCATCGCCGCCGTAAAGATATTCTAAGTCGCTTTCGGGCGCCTCCAAGGTTTTTTCTAAATCTTCGGAAAGATGATTTTCTAAAATTTCTTCCTCAGGCATCTGGTTCTTAATTTTTGATTTTATCCAATTAGCCACTTTTCTTACTTCCTTTTCTGAAGCGTAAGCTCCTTGCATTCTCCTTGGTTTTGTAATTTCAGCTGAGATGAAAAGAAGGTCTCCTTGTCCTAATAATTTTTCCGCCCCAGCCATGTCTAAAACTGTCCTTGAATCAACCTGGGAGGCAACTTGAAAAGTAATTCGAGAAGTGATATTGGCTTTAATCAAGCCGGTAATTACTTCAACCGATGGCCTTTGGGTGGCTACTACCAAATGAATACCTACCGCCCGAGCCATTTGGGCCAATCTCACGATTCCCACCTCCATTTCTTTTCCCCGAGCAGCCATTAAATCGGCTAATTCATCAATGATTAAAACAATATATGGCAAAATTGGTTCTTCTCTTGTTATCGCTGTTTCATTAAAGCTGGAAATATCTCTGGCTTTAGCTTCGGCCAAAACCTCAAATCGTCTTTCCATTTCTGAAATCAACCACTTTAAAGCAGACACTGCTTTTTGGGAATCAAAAATAACCGGACAAAGAAGATGAGGCAGTTCGTTGTAAACCGGGAATTCAACTCTTTTCGGATCAATCAAAATTAATCTTAAGATTTCTGGAGAATTTCTATAAAGAAAACTTAAAATAAAACTGTTCAAAAAAATGGTTTTACCGGTACCGGTTGAACCGGCAACTAAAAGATGGGGCATACGAGCCAGGTCAGCATAAGCGGGAAGACCGGAAACGTCTCTGCCTAAAACAAACATAAGATTTGACCGAGAATTCTGAAAGTTTGGATTTGAAATTAACTCTCTCAGTCGGATTTGAGCTCTTACTTTATTGGGGACTTCAATACCCACTAAGCTTTTCCCGGGAACAGGAGCTTCAATCCTAATAGGATGAGAAGCTAAAGACAGCGCCAAATCGTTAGACAGGGCCGTGATTTTAGATAGTTTTATTCCTTCAGCCGGTTTTAAAGTATACTGGGTGACTGTCGGCCCAATATTTATTTCTGCCATTTCAACCTCAATGCCAAAATTTTGTAAGGTCTTTTTAATAATGGCTGAATTTTGTCTGATGTCACCGCTGTTTGGAACCTGCCGGTCGAGTTCTAACAAATCAAGAGGAGGAGACTGATATGGTAAAAGAGCCTGTGTTAATTTTGAAAATTCGGTTAATGGTTTGGTTCTCAAATCTATTGGTTGTCTTTCGGCAATACTTTCTTTTTCTGAAGGGAGGGGAGGGACTTCCCTTACTTTAAATTCTGGTTTTGATATTTTAAATATTCTGGCAATTAAAGATTTTCTTTCTTCTTTCACTTCTTCCTCTTTTTCAAATTTTATTTCTTTTTTAGAAAGTAAAGGTTTTAAAAGTTGCCAAAAAATTAGGACACCAATAATAATCAGAGCTATAAAGAAAATTTCAGTCACCCAAAATCCAAAAGCTGAAAGCAAGGGTTTAGACATTAAATAACCCATCCAGCCGCTTCCTTCTGGTTTTTGGATTAGATTATTATCAGAAAAGTTTAAGGTTAAAATACCGTCTATCCCTAAAAGTAAAAATAAAATGGCTAAAATCATTGGCCATTTACCTTTATATTTTGAACTAAAAAAACTTAACCCTCCCAAAAGGAAAAGTAAGGGAAGAGCAAAAAGCGCTTTACCAAATAAAAAAGGAAGAACTTTCATCAGAAATCTTCCTGCTGTTCCAGCTTTATCAAAAAAAGAAAGAGTAACTATAACGGCAAGCAAAAAAAGAAAAACTGCCCATATGGAACGTTTGACCTCTTCGGGTAAAACAAATTGAAAAAATTTTCTTTCTTTGAAATTATTTTTTTTAAAATTCTTAAATTTTTTGTTCTTAGTCACAGGAGTATTTTTCTATTTTTAATATACCATTTTTCAGTTATTTACTAAAACCTGTGTCAGTTGGATTATTACTTTATCCGACGCCGTGCTACCCGAAGCAGCCTGCCGAGCATCTATTTCTTAAAACCTGTGCCAGCAGGAATTAGTTTGCCGATTATGACATTTTCTTTCAAGCCCCGTAGTTTATCTTCTTTTCCTTCAATGGCTGCTTTGATTAAAACTCTGGAAGTTTCTTGGAAAGAAGCGGCAGATAAGAAAGAATCAGTAGTTAAAGCCACCCGAGAAATTCCAAGTAAAATAGGAATGCCTTTTGCCGGTGTCTTTTTTTCTTTTTTAAGATTTTCGTTTTCTTCTAAAAATTTAGCTCGCTCTACAATCTCTCCCGAAGTAAAAGAACTTTGGCCTATATCTTTGATTTTAATCCTAGAAAACATCTGACGGACGATTATTTCAACGTGTTTGTCGTGTATTACTGCTCCCTGGGAAGCATATATTTTTTGAATTTCTCTAACGATGTAGCGCTCGGTTTCAGATTTTCCCGTTGTTTTAAAAAACTCTTGTAAATCTAAATTTCCCTCGCAAAGTTGTTGCCCTTTCTTTATGGTTTGGCTGGCTTTTACAAAAATTGCCATATTTTCTGGGATTTTATATTCAACAATTTCATTTTTAGAAGATTTACGAGTCTCAATTTTAATTATCTTCTCCGGGGTAATCTCTATTATCTTTCCATCAACTTGGGAAATTTCAGCTTTTCCTCCCGGTACCCTCGCTTCAAAAATTTCTTGAACACGAGGTAATCCAAAAGTAATATCTCCTCCCCCTGCCACACCGCCGGTATGAAAAGTTCTCATTGTTAATTGAGTACCCGGCTCTCCTATTGCTTGAGCTGCCACAATTCCCACTGCTTCGCCCAATTTCACCAATTTATTTCTTCCTAAGTCCCAGCCGTAGCATTTTTGGCAAATACCTCTTTTGGATTTACAGGATAAAGGAGAACGAATTTTGACCTTTTCAATTTGGGCATCAATAATCTTTTCAGCTGCCTTCCAGTCAATGATTTCTCCTTCTTTCAATATCTGATTTTTAGATCTAGGGTTTTGAATTTTATCTAAAGATGTCCTGCCAATAATCTTGAAAAGAAAATTCTGACCAATTTCATCCGCGTCTTTTCTAAATAATTCAATTCCGGTTTTATCCCCGCAATCTTCTTCAAAAATTATTGTTTCATGCGAAACATCAACTAATCTTCTTGTTAAATACCCGGCAGTTGAAGTACGGAGAGCGGTATCTGCTGTTCCTTTTCTTGCTCCATGGGTGGAAATAAAGTACTCCAAAACATCAAATCCTTCCTTGAATGAATTTTTTACCGGCAACTCAATGATTTGGCCTACCGGATTGATAACTAAACCTTTCATTCCGCTCATCTGAACTGGCTGGGTCCAGGAACCTCGAGCGCCAGCATCAACCATTTGAAAGACAGGTCCTGTTTCGGGCAAAGCTTTGGGTACTAATTTTTCAATTTCCGATTTGGCTCTCGTCCAAATTTCAATCACTTTGCTGCTTTTTTCTTCTTTAGAAAGTAATCCTTTCTTGTAATGTTCTTCAATTTTGTCCACTTCTTTTTCTGCTTCTTCAATAATTTTCGGTTTCTCGGCTGGCACAACCAAGTCATTCATGCCCCAAGTAATCCCGGATATCGTTGAATATTCAAAACCCAAATCTTTAATCTTGTCTAATGTTTCTTCAAGTTTCTCAATGGGATAGGTAGCCAAGATTTCTCCGGCAATCTTCTCCAGTTTTTTAACGTTTATGTCCTCGTTCCGAAACGGATAATCTTCGGGCAAAACTTGATTAAAAATAATTCTTCCGACGCTGGTTTCTAAAAATTCATTCTTGGCTGTGCCCTTTATTCCCCTGACTTTTATTTTCTCTTTCAAATTAATATGTGAAAATTCATAAGCTAAAATTGCTTCTGTCGGATTGGCAAAACTCGGAATTTTTTCTTTTACTATTAAAAGATTCATTTTGGTCAGCCAATAGCATCCTAAAACAATATCTTGATAAAGAGTGACAACTGGCGTGCCAGTGGCGGGTTTCAATAAATTAAGAGTTGATAACATTAATTCTCTAGCTTCTCTTTGGGCTTGGTCTGACAGAGGCAAATGGACTGCCATTTGGTCTCCGTCAAAATCGGCATTAAAAGCCCGACAAACCATAGGGTGAACCCTAATTGCTTCTCCCTCAATCAAAATCGGCTCAAAAGCTTGGATACCTAACCTGTGCAAAGTTGGGGCTCGATTTAATAAAACTAATTTATCTTTAACCACTTCTTCTAAAATAGCCCAGACCTCGTCAGTTTCAGTATCAATTAATCTTGATGCTCCCCTGACATTATAAGCCAATTCTTTTTCTAAAATTTTCCTTATAACAAAGGGTTTAAAAAGTTCAAGAGCCATTTTTTTGGGCAAACCGCACTGGTGGAGTTTTAATTCCGGACCAACAACAATTACCGATCTTCCGGAATAATCAACTCTTTTGCCTAAAAGATTCTGTCTGAATCTTCCCTGTTTACCTTTAATCATATCAGCTAAAGACTTTAAAAGTCTTCTGCCGCCGGTGGTGGCCTGAGTGGTGGTACCCTTTCTCATACCGTTATCAATTAAAGCATCTACTGCTTCCTGAAGCATTCTTTTTTCGTTCCTGACTATGACTTCTGGAGCTGAAATTTCCAAAAGATATTTCAAGCGATTATTCCTGTTAATAACCCTCCGATATAAATCATTTAAATCGGAAGAAGCGTATCTGCCGCCGTCTAACTGAACCATTGGTCGCAAATCAGGAGGTAAAACCGGTAAAACGGTTAAAAACATTGATTCCGGCCGAATCCCCGCTTTCTGCATCCCTTGGAAAAGTTTTAATCTTCTCACAATTTTCTTTCGGGCCTCGCTTTCACTTTCTTCAAGTTCTTTCTTTAATTTTTCAGTTTCTTTCTTAAAATCAACTTTTTCAAAAATTTTTCTTAAAATTTCTGCCCCCGTGCCGGCTTCAAAAACCTCCCCGTACTTCAAAGAAAAAGTATGATATTCAATTTCAGAAAGCACTTTTAAGGGCTTAAGGTTTAAAATTTCTTCTCTAACCTTGTCTCTGGTTATTTTTAATTCTTCTAAAACATTTTTCAATTCTCTTTTCTTTTTTACTTTTGACTTTTGACTTTTGACTTTTGACTTATATTCTTTTTCAATATCATCTAAGGCCTTTTTTTTCGCTTCTTCATTAACTTTAGTGATGATATAGGCAGCGAAATAAATTATTTTCTCTAATTGTTGAAATGGCAAATCCAAAACCATCCCCATTCTTGAAGGAACTCCTCTTAAAAACCAGATATGAGAACAAGGACTGGCTAATTTAATGTGGCCCATTCTTTCCCGTCTAACGGCTGATTTCGTTACCTCTACTCCGCAACGGTCGCATACTATTCCTTTGTAACGAATTCTTTTATATTTTCCGCAATAACATTCATAATCTTTTTCCGGTCCGAAAATCTTTTCGCAAAAAAGGCCGTCTTTTTCCGCTCTTTGAGTCCGGTAGTTAATTGTTTCTGGCTTTGTCACTTCACCATGAGACCATACCAAAATTTCCTCAGGCGAGGCCAATTTTATTCTTATTGAATCTAAGTCTGCTACTCGCATAATTTTAGAAAAAATAAAAATTTTTAATCTTTTTCCTTTATTTTTTCTCCTTTTGGGGTTTCTTTTACTTCAACGCTTAATCCCAGCGATTTTAATTCGTTAACTAACAAATTAAATGAAGCGGGGACATTGGGCTCTTTTATCTCTTCCCCTTTTAATATTGCTTCGTAAGTGGCTGCTCTTCCTTGAACGTCGTCAGATTTTATAGTTAACATTTCTTGCAAGGTGTGGGCTGCTCCATATCCTTCCAAAGCCCAAACTTCCATTTCCCCAAATCTCTGCCCGCCAAATTGGGCCTTTCCCCCCAAAGGCTGCTGGGTGATTAAAGAATAAGGACCAATGGAACGCATATGAATTTTATCTTCAACCATGTGAACTAATTTCATTAAATAAAGATATCCAACGGTAATTTTTTCTGAAAAAGAAAGGCCTGTTCTTCCATCGAATAATTCAACTTTTCCGTCTTCGGGAAGGCCGGCTTTTTTTAATTCCTCTTTTATGTCTTTTTCCGTAGCACCGGCTAAAGCAGGTGAAACAGCAATGTATCCTAATTTTTGGGCTGCAAAAGCCAAATGCGTCTCTAAAACCTGACCAAGATTCATTCTTGAAACAACGCCTATCGGATTTAAGACAATATCTACCGGAGTTCCGTCTTTTAAAAACGGCATTTCTTCCGCTGGCAAAACTTTTGAAATTACTCCTTTATTTCCATGACGACCGGCTAATTTATCGCCAGCCTGAATTTTTCTAATTTCAGCTACTTCAACCTCAATTCTTTTTATCACTCCTGGCTCCAACCTTACTCCCTTTTCCCTTTCCCAGATTTTAACTCCAATTACCCTCCCCCGTTTTCCATGTTCCATCATTAAAGATGTATCTTTCACTTCTTTCGCTTTTTCGCCAAAAATTGCTCTTAATAATCTTTCTTCAGCCGTCAGATCGGCTTCTCCTTTTGGAGAAATTTTTCCAACCAAAATATCGTTTGGAGCAGCCTCAGCCCCAACCCTAATAATTCCTTCTTCGTCAAGGTCTTTTAGCTTTTCCTCGCCTACATTGGGAATATCACAAGTGGTAACTTCAGGGCCTAATTTTGTTTCTCTTACATCACAGCTGAAGCTTTCAATGTGAACTGAAGTATAAACATCATCCCTAACTAACCTTTCTGAAATTAAGATGGCGTCTTCAAAATTTCCTCCTCGCCAAGACATAAAAGCTACTAAAGCGTTTTGTCCCAAAGCCAAGTAGCCGCGAGAAATCCCTCCTCCTTCAACCAAAACATCTCCTTTTTTAACAATTTCACCTTTTTTAACAATTGGTTTTTGATGTAAAGAAGTATATTGATTGGTTCTAATAAAGGTTTTCAAATCATAAGTTTTTGTCCGCCAACCGGTTGATTTTTTTTTGGTTTTTGGTTTTAACGTAATGTGGTTTGCGTCAACTTCAACGATTACGCCGTCTTCTTCAGCTATTATTACTTGCCCCGAATCTCTGGCTACTTTTTCTTCCACGCCAGTGCAGACTAAGGGAGGTTCGGGTAAAACCAAGGGTACCGACTGACGTTGCATGTTTGACCCCATCAAGGCGCGGTTCGCATCATCATTTTGCAAAAACGGAATAAGAGAAGTGGCAATAGAAATGCTTTGATTGGAGCTGACATCAATAAAATCAATTTTCTCTTTTTCAATTTTTCCCGGCTCCCCTTTTATTCTCGCCTCTACTTTTTCTGTTAAAATATTCCCCTGTGTGTGAACAGTGGGCTTTTCATCAATGGAAACGCCGGCTGAAGCAATATTATACTTTTCTTCTTCATAAGCATTGAGATATTGAATTTCTAATGAGACCCGACCTTTTTCTACCTTGAAATATGGGGTTTCAATAAACCCGTAAGGATTAATTCTGGCAAAAGAAGCCAAGTGCCCCACCAATCCAATGTTTGGTCCTTCCGGTGTTTGAATAGGACAAATTCTGCCATAATGGGAAGGTTGAACGTCTCTAACCTCAAAACCGGCTCTTTCTCGGGTTAAGCCTCCCGGTCCCGTCGCCGACAATCTTCTTTTGTGCTCTAATTCAGCCAACGGATTTTGATTATCCATAAATTGGCTTAATTGGGAAGAAGTGAAAAATTCTTTTACTACCGCCATTACCGGCCGAGGATTAACCAACTGAACCGGAGCCAAAGTATAAATATCTAAAGTAGACATCCTGTCTTTAATAATTCTTTCCATCCTCATTAAGCCCACTCTCAATCTGTTGACCAATAACTCATTTAAAGTTCTTACCCTTCTGTTCCCCAAGTGATCAATTTGGTCTGGTTTCCCTTCCGGATTATTGTTGAGCCGAATAATTTCTCTTAATACTTCAATTACATCTTCTAATGTCAAAACCCTATCCTTGGGCGCAATTTCCGATTCTTCTTTTTTGGATTTTTGGGGATTTTGGCTGTGTGTGAACAGTGGGCTTTTGGATTTTAACGTCGATAAACGTTGAAACATTCTCCATCTGCCTACTTTTGATAAATCGTATCTTTCGAAATTAAAAAACATATTCCAAATTAACTCTTTGGCAGTGTCAGGAGTGGCTTTGTCTCCTGGTCTTAATCTTTGGTAAACTTCTACAAGAGCTTCTGCCTGATTATGGGTTAAATCTCTTTTTAGGGTTTCTCCGATAAAATCTACTTCGCCTTTGTTTACGTCTTGAAATTTTTCTTTAATGTCAAAATCTTTATCAACACCGAAAGCTCTTAATAAAGTGGTGGCTGCCACCTTTCTTTTTCTATCAATTCTCACTCCGATAAACCCCGAACTTTCCGTCTCAAATTCTAACCAAGCTCCTCGGTTGGGGATAATTTTTGCTCCAAAGTGATTTTTACCGGCTGTTTGTTGGGCGGTAAAGAAAGCACCGGGAGAACGAATTAATTGAGATATCACCACTCTTTCTACTCCATTAACAACAAAAGTTCCCCTATCGGTCATCAAGGGGAAATCAGTTAGAAATATCTCCTGCTCTTTAATCTCTTTAGTTTTAAGGTTAACTAATTTTGTCCTTACCCTTAAAGAAGCTTCAAAAGAGTCGTTGTTTTTCTTTGCTTCTAATTCGGTCCTATAATTAGGGTTTCCTAATTTGAAATCTAAAAACCAGAGCTCTAATTCTTTTCTGGTATAGTCTCTAATTGGTGATATTTCCCCTAATAACTCTTTTAAATCTCTCTCCCAAAAGGTCTTCCAGCTTTCCTTTTGGAGAGTAAATAAAAAAGGAAGGGGAAGAGATACTTTTGCCTTCCCGAAATTTTTAGTTTCTATTTTTTCCATAAAAAAAGAAGAAGCCAAAAAATACCCTAAATTTTTTATTTCTTTTTAGGGTATGTCTGAGTTTATAAAATTTTTAGCTTAAAAAACCAAAAGATGACGTTTTAGAAAAATTATTCTTAAATTAAACTTAACATTTCAATTTTAATCCTTTTCTAAAAATTTGTCAACCCTTCACCTTTAGCCAAAGGTGAAGGGTCAATTCTTCACTCTTTTAACAGCCTTTTTCTTTTATTAGGGCGTTGGCGTGGGGTTTTTTAATTCATTGATTTTAGCTATAACATCTTGATTGCCGGGATTTAACTCTAAAACCTTCTCAAACATCTTTAAGGCCTC
>JBGOYX010000003.1:0-13678 GCA_041479865.1 Minisyncoccia bacterium | reverse complement strand
GCGGTTCGGCTTCAAATATCTTTTCCGGGATTTCCAATCCTTGTTCACTTTTCTTAAAAAATGGCATTGGCATAGTAATTTATCGAGCACATAACTTTTGTAATTTATCGAGCACATAACTTTTTATGTGCTCCGATTTATTGTAATAATTCAGGAGGGATTTCCGGAAAATATCCGATTTCAGCTTCGTCGGGATGATATAAGCTCCAAAAAAGCTCAATCAATTCGGGAGTACTTAAGGGGACGCATTGTAAACCGCACCTCCTTAATCCTAAAGCGACAAATTCCATTCTTTGCCAAAGCTGGCTTTTACATCTTTGGAACTCATCTTCAGTTAAAGTCGGAACAACAGGTTTTTTAATTAAACTCAAAGCTGAAACACCTTTAGTTTCTAAGACAGTGAAAGGAACGACAATGAAAAAGGTTTTCGTCATAATCTGGCCGGTTTTAACCAAATTTTCAATGAATTCCCGGTAGCTCGCCGTCTGAATTCTTAAGAGTTCATTTTTTTGTTTTTTTTCTAATTCTTTTAATTTTTCAAGATAGCCGGTAATGTTTAACTTTCGGGATTGAACGACAATTTGACAAGAAAAATCCAACGAATTCAAAAAATCCTGAAATTGATATAAAATTGCATTTTGTTCTTCTTCTGATTTTAAGGCAAAATTTAAAGAAGAAACCATCAAAACTCCTCTTAAGGTTTTATTTCTCAAAAGAAGTACTCCTTCCCTGATTTGGTCAATTTCTAAAAATTGTTGGGTGGTATTTGAAGCCATTTTTTTAATTTCAATAAAAGTGAGAAATCAAGGTTCTCGTCGAAAGAGAGGTTCTTAGAATACGCGAAGCGTTCAAGGTTCTCGCCGAAGGTGAGGTTCTTATCTCATTTTTGTTTCAATTTTAACGGATAGTTTTTTTAATCGGCTTTTTTCGCCGATTTTTAAAGATATTTCCTCAATTTTTTCTTCTTTTTGAGGTTCCATTTTTTTCATTATTATTTTTGGCGGCATTTCTTTTGTTTTCCAGAGATAACGTTTGGGCATAAGGCTGAATTTTAAAAAATTACCAAGCATTAGAGGTAAAGACCTTCCCCCCATTTTGCCGAAAGCAAGAATTCCGGCAGTTAAAAATAAAATTACCGAAACAAAAACAAAAAGGAAAAAATTAGTTTTGCCGATTGAAAAATAAAGAAAAAAGCAAATACCTCCGGCTATTCCAATAAAAATAAACTGGCCGAAGGTTAAGGGTCCGACTATTTTTGGTTTGTGTTCAATAAATTGAGGGACTTGAAATTCCATACCTGGTAGTAGAAATTCGACTAATAATATTAATCTTGCTACCCGGTAGCAGTCGAATTTTCACTACCGGGCATAAATTTATTCTGTTGATTCTCGGTAAGTATCTGGGGTCGTTTCGGCTTTTGACGGCTGAGCGGACTTTTCTTCAGATTTTTCTTTTGGTTTAGCTCTTATTTTTTTCGGGGCAGCGACTTCGGGGGTTTTAGTAGGGATGGTCGCTGAATCGGCTTCTTGGACAACCTCTTCTTTATAAAGAATGGTCAAACTTTCTTTAATTTTGGAAAAAATAACTTGGTCAGTTTCTGTGTAAATTTTTTTTGCGATAACAAAATCTAAGTTCAACTCTTTTTCAAGGGCTTTTGGAAGTTCTTTTGGAGATAATTGGCCCAATAAAACCAAAGTAATTTGATAAGCAATTTTTTCAACTTTTTCTTCTTCTCCCACCCCATTTTTTATACAAATTTCCGAAATTTTAGACGGGGTTTCTTCAGAAAGAATTGTTTCCATAATCTCGGGAGGAATATTTTCGAAAAAATCCGGATAATCGTTTTTTAATTTTTTTAATTCAATTTCGTCTATCATATTTTTAATAATTATTTAAGGTTGACTTACACCGCAGTTTGGACAAAAATCTGCATCGGCTGGCAAGGGCTTCTTACAGTTGACGTTGACACACGGTTGTCCCTTTTTCCCTCTTTTCGACTTTATTGCAGCTTTCCATCCTGCTTTAGCGCTGTTTCTGAGGGCGTTTCCAATACCAGCCCCTGCGGCTTTTGGCGCAAGTCCTGCTTCTCTGAAGTCAGCAACAGAAGGTAGTGTTTTTATTATTTCTCCCATTGAGGTTTTAGCTCTTTGCCATCGTGAAGTGTTTGCTTTATATGCTTTGCGAGCATCATCAAGGGGAAGGGTGGGATATGCCCTTGCTAGCCGATCACGCTCTACTCTTTTTAGCGGTGCTTGTGCAGCTTTTTTAATTCCCGTCCAAGACTGGCTCCCAAGTGTAGTCCCCACTGCCTTTCCTCCTCTTTTTAAAGCACCCATCACCGCGCCACCGCCCATTGCTCCGGTGGATAAGCCCATAAAGAAAGCCAACATAAGAAAAGCTAAACCTATTCCCATGGATAGAGAACTATTTAGAAGATCAGAAATGCCCGATATATCAAGCAACCAATTTTCTCCGACATTACCGAGCTGTCCTCGGACCTCTTCACTTGAAAGAATAATTATTGTCTGCATACCCAGATAAAGGAAAAAACCTCCAGTCACCCCGATAAAAACCCATTGTATAAACTGATTCCACCACATATTCCAAACCTTTCTGGTGGCGGGCAATATATAAGAGAAAAAAGCTAAGGGCGATAAAATAACTAAAACCCAAATAGCTACATATCTAATTACAAAAAGAAAGGCGAAAGCAAAAAAAATAAAACCAGCGGTAATGTTGAAGATAATCGTAATAACCCCCCTTAAAAGAACATTCAAGTGTTCCAAAGGATTAAAGAACCCAATGCCGAGAAGATCGTTCAATGTGGCGCTATAATAACTACGCAGTTGGGCCCCTATAACTTCGCCGCCTGACACATTCTTTAGAAAGAAGTTCATTAGAATGTTTGCCGCATCAACGATAAAGCCACAAATTACCGGAGTAAAATTAATTAAAAGAGCAATGATTATTAAAAGGGGCAGGGTTTTTTTAGCTTCGTAATCTCTGATTCTCAAAGCTGTGGCCAGTCCAATAAAAACCAAAATGACAATAAACAGCATATTGGTAAAGTCCCTAACCAATGCCCAACTAGTTTCAACAACCGGCCCGCTTGTATACGGAAGACTGATAAAATTTTCACTGCAAACCCAACTTAAAACAGCTCCAGCTATCCATAAAAACGCTCCCGACAGCATGACGGATATTTGGATGATTGTTTGGATAAGGAATCCAATACCGAGGGCAGATAAAGCAAGCATTAAATTATTATACTATTAATTTATAATCTTTGGAATGTTTTTGTTAAATTTACCCAATTTCTAATATTTAAAGTTTCTGCTCTTTGAGTCGGCGAAATTTTATTTTTTTGAAACCAAGATTTCACCAACCTTTTATTTAATTCTAAACCTTTTGTTAAATTATTCAAAATCTGTTTTCTCGGCTGAGAAAAACCGGCTTTCACAATTTTAAAAAATAAATCTCTGCCTATTATTAATTGTTTTTTGTTAATAGTTATTTTAATTATTGCCGAATCAATTTTCGGTTGCGGCCAAAAAGATTTTTTTGGAACAAAGGCTATAATTTCGGGCTTAGCATAAAACTGAACCGAAACTGCTAAAAGACTCATCTTTGGAGGTTTGGCACAGATTCTTTGGGCTACTTCTTTTTGGATCATTAAAATCATTTCTTTCGGCGGGTTATCCGTTTCTAAAAATTTTCTAATTAAATGAGAAGTTAAATAATAAGGAATGTTGGCGACAATTTTGTAGATTTTGGGCTTTAGAATAAAATCATTAAGATTGACCTTTAAAATATCGTCTTGAACGATTTTGACGTTTTTATAATCCCGCAAAACTTCTTTTAAAGCTGCAACCATTTTAAAATCTTTCTCAACGGCCACAACTTTTTTTACTTTTTTGGCTAATTCCAGGGTTAATATCCCAATTCCCGGTCCAACTTCCAAAATAACGTCTCCTGGCTTTAAATCGGCGGCTTGAATAATTTTATAGAGAACTTTTTTGTCTATTAAAAAGTGCTGTCCCAATCCTTTTGAAGGGCGGGCAGAATATTTTAAGAGCAGGTTTTTAATTAATTCTTTTGAAACAAGGGGCATTTTTTAATTTTAACATAAACCTCCACGCCAAACGAGGATTTCTGCCCTGTCATGGAAGGGGGTTGACAGCTTACTTTGGTTGGCTTAGACTGGAGGAAGTCCCACTTTCGTCCAATAAATTGGACTTCGGCGGGCAAAGGGTCGAGATAAGGCCGAAAAAAACGATAAATTCTCAGATTAAAGCCTATTTCTAGACTACTGCAACCCTTCGACAAGCTCAGGGTTATCCTGAGTCGCATCGAAGGACAAAAATCCTTAAAATTGTTTAAGGAAAAAATAAGGAAATTTTGTAAAAAAATAAAGGGATCTAAAAAAGACCCTTTCCTTTATTTGAGGGCAATTACGGTCATTTTGTTGGGAGTTCTATTTTTAGCTCCCTCTTCTTTTTATTCCAAAGAGCAGCCGACTATTACAATTGAAAAGCTTGTTTCTTTAGCTTCCAACCAAGAAAATCAGCCTCAAACAGCAGAAATGTGCGTTGGGCCGGTTCAAAGTTCTTGCTTGGAATCCCCGGAATATTATTTGGTTCAACAGAGTGGTCTTTTAGGTCTTTCTCCTCCAACCACCCTTACCTCTCAAACCTTGGGGAGCTTGGTCGGCGGCATAGAAGAGGAATCTGGAACAAATAAAGAAATTATTGAGTACTTGGTTGAGTCGGGAGATAGCTTTTTAAGCATTGCCAATAAGTTTAACATTTCTCTTGAAACTTTGCTTTGGGCGAACGATCTTAACAAAAATTCAAAAATTAAGGCAGGTCAAGGATTAATTGTCTTGCCAGTTTCAGGACTTATTCATTACGTTAAAACTGGGGATATTTTGGGTGAAATTGCCAAGAAATACAAAACTGATATTGATGAAATTATCTCTTTTAACGAACTTTCAGGGGAAAAAGACATCTACGTTGGGGATATTTTAGTTATCCCTAATGGCGTAATGCCGTCTCCTTCCTCGGTTTCGCCAAAATATGTCGGAGCGCCAGCTGAAGTGCCGGTGGCTAACAGTTATTTCATTCCTCCCCTTCCTACTCCTTATATGATTACTCAGGGGCTTCACTGGTATAATGCTGTTGATTTGACTCGTGGCAAATGCGGCGACCCAATTTATGCCGCAGCTCAAGGTACAGTTCAAAAAGTAAAATATGGTTGGAATATGGGAGGCGGAAATTATATAACAATTTTACATCCAAACGGCGTTGTAACTTATTACGGACATTTACAAACTATATTAGTTGTTTCCGGCCAAGCGGTTTCCCAAGGCGAAATGATAGCTTTAATGGGAGGACAGCCAGGAACAACAGGAGCGGGAAGGTCAACTGGTTGTCATGTGCATTTTGGAGTAACTGGAGCTACAAATCCTTTTACTAAATAACTTCTTCTTTGACTCTGTACATTAGGGCTTCCGAAAGATGGTCAAACAAAATTTTTTCAGAATTTTCCAAATCAGCAATCGTCCTGGCTACTTTCAAAACCCTGTGATAACCTCTGGCTGATAATTTTCTGGAATCAACATAATTTTTCAAAAGAGTTTCTGATTTACTGCAAATTTGGCAGTATTTTTTTATTTCGGGAATAGCCATCTCCGAATTGGTTTTTTCTTCATTAAATCTTTCTCGCTGAATTTGGCGAGCTTTCTCCACTTTTTCCCTTATTTTAAAACTGTAGTGTTCGGCATCGGGAGCCGCTAATTTTTCATATTTTACGGCCGGTACCGTAATAAATAAATCAATTCGGTCAACCAAAGGACCGGACAATTTTCTGCGGTACATATTGATTTGAGAAGGAAGACAGCGGCAATGTTTTTCAGGGTCGTTTAAATAACCGCAGGGGCAGGGGTTGGCGGCTGCGACCAAGGTAAAACGGGCCGGTAAAGTTAAACAATGTTTAGCTCTTAAAACGGTTATTTTTCCTTCTTCCAAAGGTTGACGCAAAGATTCCAAAACATCGCGATGAAATTCCGGGAACTCGTCTAAAAACAAAACGCCCCGATGAGAAAGGGTGATTTCTCCCGGTCGGGGAGGATTCCCACCGCCGATTAAAGCAACCTCGGAAGAAGTATGGTGGGGGGAGCGGAAGGGTCTGGTATCAATTAAGGGTTTTTCTGAGGGTAAGAAACCGGCTATGCTATAAATTTTTGTTACTTCCAAAGCTTCTTCAAAAGTTAATTTCGGCAGAATTGAAGGAATGACTTGGGCCAGCAAGGTTTTTCCTGCTCCCGGCGGACCCTGAAGCAAAAGATTGTGGCCGCCGGCAGCCGTGATTTCCAGGGCTCTTTTAGCGTATTCTTGGCCTTTAATGTAAGCCAAGTCAATCGGATAAACAGGCTCAACAAAAATTTCAGCAAAATTTATTTCGGTTGGCAAAATGGTTTTTCTTCCTTCAAGATAATCAATAACTTCTTTAAGATTTTCTACGCCAATTACCGAAAGGTTTTTAATCAAAGCAGCTTCTTCGCTGTTTTTCTTTGGCAAAATTATTTCAGAAAAACCTTTTTCTTTCGCCACAGCGGCAAAAGCCAAAACTCCTTTAACCGGTCTCAGTTTTCCATCTAAACCAAGTTCTCCCAAGAAAATTTTATTTGAAGTATCAAACTTTACTTTTTTGGCGGCTAAAAGATAACCCAAAGCAACAGGCAGGTCATAGAGAGAGCCCTCTTTTTTTAAATCAGCCGGCGCCAAAGAAACCAAAACCCTGACCGGCTGATGGTGTGGAGATTTAAACCCCGAACTTTCAATCGCAGCTCCCACCCTTTCTCTTGATTCTTCCACTGCTTTGTCCGGTAAGCCCACAATTTCAAAATGCCTCAATCCGTATGAGGCATCTACTTCAACTTCTATAATTTGAGCGTCCAAACCGACAACTGCCGCTGAAAAAACTTTCGAGGACATAAATTTTATTCCCGACACTTAATACAAAATCTTGCTTCAGGAAAAGCTTCTAACCTGGCAATCGGAATTTCTTTGCCGCACTTTTCACAAATTCCGTATTCCCCCTGTGTGTGAACAGTGGGTTTTTGAATTTTTTCTAAAGCCAAATTAATGTTTTTCAAACGGAGTTCTAAATTATGTTCAATGGGCAAAAGGGTAACATATTCTTCTACTTCGTCAGCTGCTTTTTCTAAAGCTGCTCCCCCTGCCTCGCCGCCACCGAACTTTGGAAAACGAGTATCCCAATCGCCCCTGAGATTTTCATCTTCTTTGGCAAATTTTTTTAACTCATTCTCGACGGACAATTTCTCTTTTTCTAATTTTTCTTTTATTTCTTTAAGAAATGAATTTTTCATAAAGAAGAGATATTTACTCTATTAATTGATTAAATTTTTCCCAATCAAAATTCCAAGGGTCATCTTTCGTAGTGCTGATATTTTTATGTCCGAGAACGTTTGCAGGGAGGATAGTATATTGTTGCCGTAGATTTTTAACAAGATAAGATAAGGCTTGGTATTGAGTTTCGGTTGGAGCTTCTTCTTTTGTATAAATGAGTCCGATGCCAATAGAAAAATTATTAATTACACCTTTTCTGGTTCCGTCCGGCATCGTGCCCTTGCCTGCATGATAGGCAATTGCTTCATCGGGGGCTAAACGGTAAATGATTCCGTCGCGGGTTATGAGATAGTGAGTGGTTATTTTAGAGGTTTTGAAATTTTCGATAATCCCTTCCGCATCATAAACATTTTCGCCGGTAGTATCATATGTTGAATAAATAATAATAGTATCAATCAAGCGGGGTGACGAAGGAATTTTGTAGCCGGAACTAAGAATTCTTTCGGTAATGGAAAAACTTGGGGTTGGAGTCGGAGAGGGGGTCGGCGTGGCGATTATTTCCGGCGAAGGAGTCATTTCTTCAATTGGAGTTGGAGTTGGCGTTGGTAAAGGATAATAAGAAAGTTTTTTCATTTCATTTGAATACCAGTACCAGAAAGTAAAAATAAAAAATAAAAATAAAACGATAATGATTATTGAAGCTATTCTGATAAAAATTTTTTCAAAAGGAGAAAGCCGTGAAAAAATAGGCCGAGTAAAAACGGGAGGCAAAAATCTTCTCGCCGGTCTTTCGGGGAGAAGTGTTTCTTTTACCAATTTTTCCTCTTTCTTTTTTTCTCCAACCTTTAGTCCGGCTATTTTCTCTCTTTCTTTTTTTGCCTCCTCTTCTCGCAACTTCAAAAGGTCTTTAGCCATCGTTCTTATTTCCTCTCTTTTAAAGAATTCTAATTTTTCTTCTCCTTTTTGGTCGGGAGAAAGATTATGATTGTTTTTTTCTTTTGTTTCTTCATCCATATTAAAATCTTTCTTTTTATTTAAACCCTTAACGAGAAGATGAAGTTTCTTTGGCCTCTTTTAACGATAAATTTATTCTTCCTTGTTCGTCAATTGAGATTACTTTTACCGGCACCATATCTCCGATTTTAACTACGTCTTCAACTTTTTCAACCCGATAAGGGGCAAGCTGGGAAATATGGATTAAACCCTCTTGACCTGGCAAAATTTCAACAAAAGCTCCGAAATTGAGGATTCTTTTTACTTTTCCTTGAAAAATTTCGCCGATTTTGACTTCTCGTGTGATATTTTTTATCCAAGAAACCGCTTTCTCTGCCGCTTCTTCTTTTTCGGCCGTAATATAAATTTTGCCGCTGTCTTCAATGTCAATGGCGACTTCGCATTTTTCAATTATTTCATGAATCATTTTTCCGCCAGGACCAATCACTTCTCTGATTTTATCGGGACTGATTTGCAAAGTATAAATTCGGGGCGCCCAGGGAGACAATTCGGCTCTCGGTTTGGGTAAAACTTTTGACATTTCTTTTAAAATCTGGAGCCGGGCTTTTTTCCCTTGTGATAAGGCCTCTTTTAAAATTTCTTCGGTAATGCCTGCAATTTTTACATCCATTTGGATGGCGGTAATTCCTTTTTCCGTTCCGGCTACCTTGAAATCCATGTCTCCGTGATGGTCTTCGGGTCCTTGAATGTCGGTTAAAATCTTGTAAGAGCCCTTTTCATCGCTCATTAATCCCAAAGCAATGCCGGCTGCCGGTGCTTTAATCGGTACTCCGGCATCCATTAAAGCCAGAGAAGCCGAAGAAACCGAAGCCATGGAAGTTGAGCCGTTGGAAGATAAAATTTCAGAAACTATTCTCATTGTGTAAGGAAATTCCTCAAAAGAAGGAACCAAAGGAAGCAAGGCCTTTTCAGCCAGCATTCCGTGCCCTATTTCTCTCCGGCCAGGACCTCGCATCGGCTTTATTTCTCCGGTTGAATAAGGAGGGAAATTATAATGATGCATAAATCTTTTTTTGCCGGTAATTTCCATTCCTTCCAGTATTTGTTGGTCTCCCGGCGTTCCTAAAGTTAAAATTGACAAAACCTTTGTTTGTCCTCGGCAAAAAAGACCGGAGCCGTGGGTTCGCGGCAAAATTCCGGCTTGGCAAGAAATCTTTCTTAGTTCGTCTAATTTTCTTCCATCCGGCCTCCTTTCTTTCAAAAGAATGTTTTGATGAACCAATCTGTCAATTTCTTTTTCAAAAAAATCCCTGACCAATCCTCCCTTTCCTTTGTCCGGGTACTTTTCTTCGATATAGCTGACTAATTCTTCCTTTAGTTGTTCGGTTTCGGCCATTCTTTCTTCTTTTTTTGACTGGAAAATGGCATTTTCTAATTTATCGCCCAAAAAACTCTTAATTTCTTTTTCCAATCCCGAGTCAAAAAATTTTTGTTCCAAAACAAATTTTTCTTTACCGACTTTTTCAAAAATTTTCTTTTGGAAATCAAGAATCTCTTTTAAATAAGGTTTTGCGAATTCGAAGGCTTCCACGATTAATTTTTCCTCAACTTCCTCAAAACCCCCCTCGATCATATTAATTAAAACTTCGTCATTTCTTTCCAGTCCCACAAAGACGATTTCCATTTGACTTTTTTCTCTTTCTTCAGAAGTCGGATTCAAAATAAAATTATTTTCCATTCTGCCAACCCTGACTGCCGCCACCGGTCCTTGCCAAGGGATGTCGGAGGTTGAGAGAGAGACTGAAGCTGCTAAAATGCCCAAAATATCAGGGTCGTTTTGTAAATCGTAAGAGAGAACGGTGTTCACCGTCTGGACTTCTCTTTGAAATTCTTTCGGAAAGAGTGGCCTGATAGTTCTGTCGATTAATCTGGCGTTGCAAATCGCTTCGTCAGACGGTCGGCTTTCTCTTTTAATGTATCTCGGGCCTTTGATTTTGCCTGCGGCATAATATCTTTCTTCATATTCAACAGTCAAAGGAAAAAATCCCCGCTCCGGGATTTCCCGTTTTGACATTACGGCCGTAGCCAAAACAACAGTGTCTCCATACCGAGCAAAACAAGAGCCGGACGCCTGTTCGGTCAAATCTTCCATCTCAATTATAAATTCCCTTCCTGCCAAAGATAATTTAAATTTTTCACTTTTCATATTTTGTATAAGTACCTTTTGGATTTTTTTCCAAATCAATAAATTCATCAGCTACCTCTTTTATTTTTAATGAAGCCGAATGGGAGAAAGCGATGACTTCCACTCTTTTACCTTGGTTTTTTAAATATTCAATTAGTTGTAAAAAATCGCCGTCGCCGGAAGCCAAAACCACCGTGTCAACCGAAGGAGCGATTCTGATGGCGTCAACCGTAATTCCCACGTCCCAGTCGGCTTTTTTCAATCCTCCATAAAACTCCTGAAGATCTCTAACTCTTGTCTCAATTCCCAATTTACTTAGAGCTTCAAAAAACGGTTTCTCCTCTCCCGTTTTCGTCCTGACAACATAAGCAAAAGCCCGAATTAAATTTCGGTTAGCCACCGCCGATTTTAAAACTTCCCGGAAATTGACCCGGGCACCATAAATATTTTTGGCTGAGTGATAGAGATTTTGAACATCAATCAAAACAGCCACCCTTTGACCTAAATGTTTAATTGTCATAATTACTGATTATAATTTTAAAATTATTTCTTTAGCCCCAACCTTTTAATAAAAGCATTATATCTTTTCGTATTTTCTTCTTTTAAGTAATTTAAAAATTTCCTTCTCTTGTCCACCATTTTTAACAGTCCTCTTTTTGAATGAAAATCTTTGGGATGGGTTTTAAAATGTAAAACCAACTTTTTGATTTCTTCGGTCAATAAAGCAATCTGAACTTCCGGAGAACCCGTATCTGTCTCGTGAAGATTATATTTTTTGACGATTTTTTCTTTTTCTTCCGCCGTTAACATATTCAATTAAAATTTTAACATAAAAAAATAAAAAGGCAAATCGCCTTTTTGGTGCCCCCGCCGCGACTCGAACGCGGAACCAAAGGATTAAGAGTCCTCTGCTCTACCAATTGAGCTACGGGGGCAGAATTATTTACTAATTGCTTGCCCCGTAGTTATCCCGAATTTTCGGGATTTACTACTGGGGGAATTATGGGGGCTTAAATTATTGGACTGAACAGTCGATTTTAAACCATTTGTCCGGTCCAACCAAACCTATTCCCACATCTGAAAGGCCGATAGCCGACAAAAACATTCCGACAATCATCCAGGCGCCATAAATTATTATTAAACCCATTATGACTGCAGTTAATATTTTCTTTGCCTGCTCTAATGTTCCGGGGCTGCCACTGGCGAAAAGGAACATCACCCCGCCCACAACCAGCATAAAAACAGCCAAAGGCGGAACTAATTTAAACAAAACAAAATTTATAATTTTATTTAACAAAACAAAAAGATGACAGAGTTGGCAGGGGCAATCCGGTGTTCCACAGGGCACTAATCCTTCGGTTGGACAAGCGGCTTTAACCGGATTTAAAATAAAAATAACCGAAAATAATATTAAAAATAATAGTAATTTTTTCATATTTTTATTTTTTTGATTTTTATATACATATATATTGTGCCCCCGGAAGGATTCGAACCCTCAGTCTTCGCGTCCGAAGCGCGACATGTTATCCGTTACACCACGGGGGCTCTATACTCATACGGGTCGCGCTCGACAGAACTTTTTAAGAAGTTCTGTATAGAGCTTTCTTAATTTTACCAGAATAATTGAAAAAAACAAGATTTTAAGGTAAAATCCAATAAACAAAACATGGAGATTCCCAAAGAGGTAAAATCCACAATTGAAGATTTAAAAAAGTCGGGTTTTGAGGCTTTTATTGTCGGCGGTTGCGTCAGGGATTTTTTAAGAGGAATAGAACCCGAAGATTGGGATGTGGCAACAAGCGCCAAGCCGAAAGAAATCCAAAAAATATTCTCAAAGAGTTTTTATGAAAATAAGTTTTTGACCGTAACCTGCCAAACCGACAGCCAAAATCAGAAACTTAAAGAAATTGAGATTACTACCTATCGTTTAGAAGCTAAATATAGTGATAAACGTCATCCCGACGAAGTGAAATTCGCCAAAACCATTGAAGAAGACTTAGCCAGAAGGGATTTTACCGTAAATGCCATGGCCATGGACGAAAAATTAAAAATTATTGACCCGTTTTTGGGCCAAGAGGATTTGAAAAATAAAATTATTCGGGCGGTTAGGAAACCGGAAGACAGATTTTCAGAAGATGCCCTGCGCATGATGAGAGCGGTGAGATTCGCCGTAACTTTGAGTGCAGGATGGCGGATTGAAGAAAAAACAAGCCAAGCCATTAAGAAAAACGCCAACTATCTTTCAGCCATTTCAAAAGAGAGAATCAGAGACGAATTGATGAAAATCATTATGTCAGAGAGGGCGGCTGAAGGAGTAGAACTTTTAAGAGAACTTGGTTTGTTAAAATATATCGTCCCGGAACTGGAAGAAGGTTATAAAATTTCCCAAAACAAACACCATATATATGAATGCTATGAGCACTATTTAAGGTCTTTGGATTATGCCGCTAAAAAGAATTTCAATAAATTCGTAAGAATGGCCGCTTTGTTCCATGACATCGGGAAACCGAAAGCAAAGCGGGGCGAAGGCGAAAACTCCACTTTTTACAACCACGAAATAATCGGAGCGAAAATAACCGCCCAAATTTTGAACCGGTTAAAATTCCCTAAAAAAGAGATTGAAAAAATAGTAAAATTAGTTAGATATCATCTTTTTTATTACAATCCTGAAGAGGTTGGTGAAAGTTCAGTCAGGAGATTGGTTAGAGAAGCGGGTCCGGAAAATATGGAAGAATTATTACAGGTAAGAATGTCAGACAGGATTGGTTCCGGCGTTCCCAAAGCCGAGCCTTATAAACTGAGGCATTTGAAATATATTATTGAGAAGGTTTCCCAGGACCCGATTTCCGTCAAAATGCTGGAAGTTTCAGGAAAAGACGTGATGGAGATTTTAGACATTCAGCCGGGACCGAAAATAGGAAAAATTTTAGACGTCCTGCTCGGTTATGTTTTGGAAAATCCCGAGAAAAATAAAAAAGAAATTTTAGAAAAAGAAATTAAAAAATTGGGAAAATTAACTGAAAAAGAGCTGAACTCTTTGGTCCAAAAAGCAAAAAAAGAAAGAGAAAAATTAGAAACGAAAAGAGATGAAATGACAAAGAAAAAATACTGGGTCACTTAGAATAACGGGGTGGAGTATGACGGTAGTACGCATCCTTCGGGAGGATGT
>JBGOYX010000002.1:0-14747 GCA_041479865.1 Minisyncoccia bacterium | reverse complement strand
TGATAAATAAACAAATGGCGGACAAACGACAACTTCCATTTTTTTAGAATTTTTAATGCCTTTTTTTATTGAATTAAAAAGCCGCTTAGCTTCCATTAAAGTCTTAGGGTTCATCTTCCAGTTTCCTATGATAATTGATTTTTTCATATAAATATAAATTAAATAAATTTAAATATTCCCAAAGTCAAGCCAGTAACTATTAGACCGGCAATTAGACAACCGATTGCCACTAAAGGCAGTGCTTTTTTAAAGGGGATTCCGAACAGAAAAGCGCAAATAGCTCCTGTCCAACCGCCAATAAAAGGAATAGGGATAGCGACTAAAATTACAACTGCTAAATTTTTTCCCCATTTTTCGAATTTAGATTGATAGGTTCGCCTGGTGTGAGTAAAAAGCCAATTGAAGAAACGGTTAAAAAAGTAAATTTTTTGACTTAAAAAACGGGAAATTGGTTCTAAGGCTGAAATTATTAAAATTAAGGGAACTAAATTCCCTAAAACTGAAAAAAGGTAAGCAGACCAAATTGGGAGTTTGTAAACTTCCAAAGCAATCGGAACAGAACCTCTTAATTCAACAATCGGCGACATCGCAATCAAAAATGTTTTTAATTCTGGAATCATTGTTTTTTAAGATATGTTGCTGCTTTCTCAGGCTCAATCGTTGAAATCTCCATCCTCGTTCCAATTTCAAACCCAGCCCAAGTTGAAGTTTTTGGCAAGATTGTCCAATGCCAATGATAGTAAGGGTATTTTTTCCCGTCGCAGGGAGCTGTATGTAAATAAAAATTATAAGCCGGGTCGTTTAGGCCTTTGTAAAGTTTATGTAAAGCCGTCCTAAAAGCTTCAGAAAGAAGCCATTTTTCTTTTTCGGTGATTTTTTCAAAATAAGGAAGATGTTTCTTTGGAGAAATAATAACCTCAAAAGCTGATTTTGAAGCGAAAGGACAAACAACCAGAAAATCTTTATTTTCAAAAATAACTCTTTTTTTAACTTTCATTTCCCATTTATTTAATTGGCAATAAATACATTTTTTGTTTTTCTTAAAATATTTCTCTGAATTAAAAAGTGCTTTTTGAAGGTCAATGTCGAGTAAAGGGGTGGTAATAATTTGGGAGTGAGGGTGAGATAGAGTAGCACCAGCTTCAATACCATGATTGTGAAAAATAGAAACGTAATTAACAAATTTTTCTTTCATTAAAGCTAAATATCTTTCTTGATAAACGTCAAATAATTCTTTAACTTGTCTTAATGAAAATTGAGCTATTGATTTTTTATGGTCTCTGGTTACGACTAATTCGTGAAAACCCACGGCATTCATTGTTTTATATAACCCTCCTTCAATTTTCTCTTCTAATTTATGTTTTGGTAAAAAAGCTGGAAATTTATTTGGAATAACGATAGTGGTCCACTCCCCAAAAGTATGTTGGTAGGGGGTTTTTCTACCTTGAAAATAAGTAAGAGTTGGTTTTTCTTCTTTTTTTATTTTGTAAAAAGGACAAAGTTTTTTGGGAAGTTCGTCTTTTTCCCTTTTCTCTTTTTTAAAAAGCTCCGGCCTTTTAGCTCTGCCAGTAGCAATAACCACCCAATCTCTTGAAATTAAATCAAAACGTAGCTCAGATGGGAATTTTAATTTTTTTGATTTTGACATATTGTTTAATTTTAACCCATCACAAATTTCAAATCAATACTTTTCTGAAAATAAAAAGACGCTCCAGTCCGAAGATCAAAACGTTCTATCCGAACAACAGCTTATTTTGATTCTGTCAATACTTTACATCCTTCTTTTGTTACGGCGATAGTGTGTTCAAAATGGCACGATAAAGAGCCGTCTTGAGTTTGCCAACCGTGACTGTCTTTTGATTTTTTTAATTTCCAATCCCCCACTGTTACCATTGGTTCCAAACAAAAAACCATCCCTTCTTTAATTTCGGAACCAGTATGGCGTTTTCCATAATTTAAAATCTGCGGGTCTTCGTGGATTTCTCTGCCAATTCCATGACCACAAAGCTCTCTGACGACATTAAGTCCTTGCGACTCAACATATCTCTGAATCGTATTTCCAATATCACCGATTGTATTCCCCGGTCTCATTTTTTTAATTCCTCGTTTCAAAGCTTTTTTTGTTATCCTAATCAATCTTAAAATATCAGAAGAGGCCTTACCTATTGGCAATGTAATTGCCATATCTGTATGAAAACCTTTATAAAGCATTCCTAAATCAAGCGAAATAATATCCCCCTCTTTTAAAATCCTATCTGAAGGAACGGCGTGAACAATTTCTTCATTAATTGAGGTACAGAGACAAGTCGGGAAATTTTCATAACCTTTAAAAGAACATTTGCCTCCGGATTTTAAAATCAGGCTCTCAGCGAGCCTGTCTAATTCTTTTGTGGTAATTCCTGGCTTAACTTTTTTTTCCAGTTCTTTCAGTATCTTTGCCAGAATTTTACCGCCTTCTGCCATTATTTTAATTTCTTCTGGAGATTTTATTGTTATCATACTTCGATAAACTCAGTATGACCCTGAATTTGTTGAAGGGGTCATTTTACAGCTTTTAAAACATCCTTGAAAACATCAGCCACCGACTGCTCGCCATTTATTTCTTTTACTTTTAACCCTTGTTTTTTAAATAATTTAATTAAGGGAAAGGTTTTTTCTTTATATTCTTTTAATCTTATTTTTATAGTTTCGGGATTATCGTCTTTTCTATGCATTAACCTTGAGCCATCTAAGGGACACTTTGTTAATCTTTTAGTTTCTTCTGTATATAAAATTGAATGGGTCGCCAGTTCACATTCTCTCCGACGGGAATTTCTCCAAATCGTTGCTTCCGGCGTTAATTTTAAAAAAATTACTAAAATATTTTTTGCTCCATATAATTTTTTTAGAAAAGGAGTTAATTTTTCCCCTTCATCTAAGGTCCTAGGAGAACCAGACATTATAATTCCTTTTTCCTCTTTAACCAGTTCCTCAATTTTTTTCTTTGTAAAATAAAGTATAAAATTTGCATCCCACAACCTTCCTTTCTTGCGTATTCTTCCTTGTTCTTCAAAATAATATTTTTTACCATTTATAATTACAAATTCTCCTTTTTTTGCCCGTTCAATAACACCGCCAACAATACTGCTCGTTTCCCACTGAAAAAAACCGAATTTTTCGGCTAATAGCTCTGATTGAGTTCCTTTTCCCGAGCCCGGTGGCCCAAGAACAATTATCACTTTTGGATTTTTAGAAGGTTTCGTACTCATGCATTTGGAGTTGGGCTTTAATTTGGCGCAAGGTTTCCAAAACCACCGAAACAACGATAAGTAATGAAGTCCCGCCAACTAAAAATTGGAATTGCTGAATATTAGTCATGCCTTGAACAATAGAAGGCATAACTGCAATTCCAGCCAAAAACAAAGCTCCAATTAACAGAACTCGGTTTAGAATGAAATACATAAAGTGAGCTGTACTTTCTCCCGGCCTGATTCCGGGAATAAATCCGCCCATTTTTTGAAGATTTTGAGCAATGGCTTTAGGATCAAAAGTAACGGCAGTATAAAAATAGGTAAAAAGACAAACTAAAATAAAATAAAAAATGCCGTGAATCCAAGGGTCTTGGAAGAAATTTCCGGCACTTTTAGCAATATTACCTACACTTCCCCCTGCCCCGCCCAAAAAATTGGCAATCATTGTTGGAAAAAGTAAAATTGAAAGGGCGAAAATTATTGGGATTACTCCAGCCGGATTGATATTAAGGGGTAGAAAAGTTGAAACTCCTCCATACATTTTTGTTCCTCTTACCCTTTTTGCATAAGAAACTGGGATATTTCTCCTCGCCTCGTTAACTAAAACCACCCCGGCAATAATTAATATAGAAGAACCGAAAAAAAGCAAATAAGAAGGAATTTTATCTGGAGTATAGCCAACCAACATCTGACGAATGCTGTTTGGAAAATCAGCGACGATCCCGGCGAAAATCAAAAGAGAAACGCCGTTACCTATTCCTTTTTCAGAAATCAATTCTCCCAACCACATTAAAAGTAAAGAACCAGCAGTAATGGTTAAAATGGAGGTAAAAAGTAAAGTTGGAGAAAGAGAAGAAATCGCCCCTTGGCGTTGAAAAAGTTGCAGCATTGCATATCCTTGAATTGCTGCTAAAGGAACTGTAGCTATTCGGCAGTATTGATTAAATTTTGCTCTTCCCTGTTCGCCCTCTTCTTTATACATTTTCTCAAGTTGGGGAAAAATCATTGTTAACAATTGTAAAATAATTACTGCTGTAATGTAGGGCCCTAATCCTAACATCACGATTGAAAGATTGTCTAAAGCCCCACCTGTAAAAGCATTTAAAAGGCCGAACATTTGAAATTGATTAAAAAATTCCTGCAATTTCTGAGCATCAAATCCTGGAATAGGGATGTTGGCCATTATTCTAAAAACAGCGAAAACCCCAAAAACAAATAAAATTTTGTTCCTTAAATCGCGGAGTTTAAATATTTGAATTATTTTTTGATACCACATTTAATAATTTTATTTTATTGTACCACCCGCCTTTTTAATAGTTTCTTTCGCCGACTTTGAAAACTGACAACTTTCAATGATGAGTTTTTTTGTTAATTTCCCTCTTCCTAGAATTTTAACTTTAGGTACTTTCCCTTTTATTTTACGAATTAATTTTTTTTCTATCAAGATTTTAGGAGTAATAATTTCTCCAGCTTTGAATTTTTTTTCTAAATTTTCAATATTTAAAATCACCTGTTTCCCTTCCAACGGCCTTTGCTTATATCCTCTTAATTTCGGATATCTTTTTATCAATTCTCTAATCGCTGGCTTAAATCTCCTGCCAGATCTTGATTTTTGTCCTTTTATCCCCTTGCCAGAATAAGTGCCTCGTTTTCCTCCCCGACCAACTCTTTTTCTTTTTTTAAATTTATGTCTTGGACGAATTTCGTGTAACTGCATATTTTAAATTTTTTAAAGCTAATATTGTTGCTTTGGCATTGTTCAGTTTATTTCTCGTTCTTCCCAAGATTTTTGAAGAAATATTTTTTATTCCAGCTAAATTACAAATTATTCTTACCGTTCCCCCAGCCACTACTCCCCTTCCTTTTCTTTGAGGTTTAAGCAAAACCTTAGCTGAGCCAAATTTAGCATAAGTTTCATGAGGAATACTGTCTGCGACAATCGGAACCTGAATCAGATCTTTTTTAGCCGATCTTGTTGCTTTTTCTACTGCATGGGCGACATCCAACCCTTTGGCCACGCCTATCCCTACCTTCCCGGTTTTATTCCCCACAACAACTACCGCCCTAAATCGAAAACGTCTGCCGCCAGCTTTCATATGGGCAATTCTGGCCAAATCCAGAAGTTTTGAGTCAAATTCTTTATCCGTCGCAGCCCTGTCTGTCGGACGGCCGGGTCTAGAGAAAACGGACCCCTTCTTCTCGGTAACTTTATCAGAAACGATTTCTTTTTTTGATAATTTTTCTTTTATCATAGATTTTTCATTTTAAAACTTTAACCCCCCTTCCCTCGCCCCTTCAGCCAATGCCTTAACTCGGCCATGATATTTGTAGCCTCCTCTGTCAAAGACAACTTTTTCAATTTTCTTTTCCAATCCCTTTTTGGCAATTAATTTTCCGACATTATGGGCCAAAGCTGTTTTACCTGCTCTCGCTACTTCTTTTATTTCTTTCTCACCTCTCCGGCGAGTGTGCCGTTGAGGCAAATTTCTCTTTTTTATTTCTTTATCATTGGTTGCGATAATAATTTTTCCTTTTTCATCGTCAATCAGCTGAGCGTAAATATGTTTTGCCGATTTAAAAACATAAAGTCGCGGTTTTAAGGCTCGACCAAATATTCTTGCTCTTATTCT
Organism: Minisyncoccia bacterium; assembly: GCA_041479865.1. Lineage (GTDB taxonomy): Bacteria > Patescibacteriota > Minisyncoccia > Minisyncoccales > JBGOYX01 > JBGOYX01. The sequence goes on along the minus strand of JBGOYX010000002.1, from coordinate 8,887 downwards.
TTTATGACGCATATATCTTTTTTCTTTTTTAAATTTAGATTCCATAATTTAGAGCTTCAGCGAGAAAATATATAGTTTTTTCAAAAGGAAGACTTATATAATTCGGCCTTACCCTGTAGTTGTCACTGTTCTCTTTCCTACTTTCTTTTTAATCACCTCTCCGGCATACCTTATTCCTTTTCCTTTATATGGTTCGGGCGGTTTTATTTTTCTTATTTTGGCAGCAATTTGACCAACCAGTTCTTTATCAATCCCTGAGATAGTTATACTGTTTTTTTCAACTAAAAATTTTATACCTTCAGGCGCTTTTATTCTAACAGGATGGGTGAAACCAAGAGATAATTCAAGGTTCTCGCCAGAGAGAGAAGCCCGATAGCCTATTCCTTCAATTTCTAATTTTTTTTCGAACCCTTCCTTCACTCCCTTTGTCATGTTTGCCAAAAGACTCCTCGTTAATCCCCAAAGAGCTTTAGTTTGTTTGACTTGTCCTGTAGTGAACTTGTTCTGTTTTGGCGTTTCCGTTTGAAGGATTACGAAAATTTTATTTTCTTTTATCTCAACTTTAATCTCGGGCCGAATTTCTTTCGATAATTCGCCTTTTGGACCTTTAATTTTTATAACTTTATTTTCACCTTCTCCAAATTTCGAAGAAATCTGGACATCTTCAATTTTTACTTCCACATCTTCGGGTATTAAAATTGGTTTTTTACCGACTCTGGACATAAATTTTTCGGAGCACATAAGAAACGCTTATACGCTCGATTTACCATATTTCACAAATTATTTCTCCCCCTAATTTTTGCCTTTTTGCTTCTTTGTTTGTCATCAATCCTTTTGAGGTAGAAATTATAAGAATTCCGTAGCCTCCCCTTATTTTTTTAATCTTTTTAGACGGCGAATAAATTCTCTGGCCCAGTTTGGAAATCCTTTTCAGCCCGGAAATTGCCGGCTTTTTATCGTCATATTTCAGAATAATCTCAATAGTTCTTTTTGTTTTCTTCCCTTTTTTCTCAATTTTTTCAATAAATCCTTCTTTTTCTAAAATTTTTGCGATTTCATATTTAAAATTGGAAAAAGGAAAATCAAGCTGTGTTTTTAATACGGCCTGAGCATTCCTTATTCTGTTTAACATGTCGCTGATTGGATCAGTCATAGTTTTTACCGGAGCACATAAATTCTTTATGTGCTCGATTTACCAACTGCTTTTTTTAACGCCTGGAATTAATCCTTGGTTTGCCAGCTCTCTGAAACATATCCTGCAAAGCCCAAATTTTCTCATATATGCTCTTTTTCTACCACACCTAAAACAGCGCCGAACTAATCGTGAGCTGAATTTTGGCTTTTTATTTGATTTGGCAATTTGACCTTTGGTAGCCATAAATTAATTCGAGCCTATGGCGAGAATCAAGGTTCTTGCCATGGGCAAGGTTCTTATGGTTTTATTGGAAATCCTATTAATCTTAATAATCCTAAACCTTCTTCTCTGTTTCTTGCGTTTGTAACTACAGTTACTTCTAAACCGAAAATGTTTTTAACTTGTTCTGGAGATATCTCTGGAAAACAAATATGTTCTTTTATGCCAATGGTTAGATTCCCCTGTTTGTCAACTGATTTTTCATCAATCCCTTGAAAATCATGGGACCTGGGTAAAGAGATATAGATTAATCTCTCTAAAAAATCATACATTCTCTTTCCTCTTAATGTCGCCTTAGCTCCAATTAATTGACCTTCTCTTGTTTTAAAAGCTGAAATTGCTTTTTTAGCCTTAGTTAAAATTGCCCGCTGACCAGAAACTGAAATTAAATCGTTCAAAATAGCTTCGTAAATCTTTTTTTGCTCGTCTGAGGTTTTACCACTTACTAATCTACCAAAGCCGGTATTAATTGTCACTTTTTCTATTTTGGGAACGGCCATTTCATTTCTGTAATCAAACTTCTTCATCATTTGGGGTATTACTTCTTTTTTGTATTTTTCTTGTAAGCGTAAAATCATATTATTATCTAAAATAAAGCGTTATATTTCTTGCCCACATTTTTTACAAATTCTGAACTTGATTCCTCCTTTTTTGGAAGGTGATAGGTTTTCGGTCTTTTTTTCTATTAATTTAAAACCAACTCTGGTTGGTTTTCCACATCTGGAACAAATCAATTTTACCTTTGGAATATTAAGAGGTGTTGGCATTTCTATAATTTGTCCTTTTTCGCCTGATTTTTTCGGTTTTTGATGTTTTTTCCTTAAATTGATTCCTTCAACTAAAATTTTATCTTCTTTCGGAAAGGATTTTAAAATTTTACCTTTTCTTCCCTTGTCTTTACCAGAAATTATTAAAACTGTGTCTCCTTTTTTTAATTTCATATGTGTCTTAATTATTAAATAATTTCCTCGGCCAAAGCAGCAATCCTTTCAAATCCTTTTTCTTTGATTTCTCTCGGAACCGGCCCCATAATCCTGTTCCCTTTCGGCTCTTTCGTTTTCCCCTCTAAGATTACTGCCGCATTATCGTCAAAACGAATGTAAGAACCGTCTATCCTGCGAAAAGCTTTTTTCTGGCGAATTATTACCGCTCTCACCACTTCGTGTTCTTTAGCCAGCCTCCTCGGCTCAGCTTCTTTTATAGTGCCAACAATAACATCGCCGATTTGTCCATATTTTCTTTTTGAACCGACCAAAACTCTAACGCACTGGAGAATTTTTGCTCCGCTATTGTCGGTTACTCTTAACATTGTTCTTGTTTGAATCATAGTAAAAAAAGCTATTCAGTTTCTCCCGGTTCTTCTCCCAGTTCTTCTCCCGGTTCCTCGGCGATATTGGACGCTATTTTCTTTACGATTTTCCACTTCTTCTCTTTGCTTAAGGGCCGGCACTCTTCAATAATAACTTTATCGCCCGCCTTATATTCGTTTGTTTCGGCGTGGACTTTATATTTTTTAGAAATCCTGTATCTTCTTTTATACTTAGGATGTTCTTTGATTCTTTCAACTTCAACTACGACTGTGTTTTGCATTTTATCAGAAATAATTTTTCCTATTAATTGACGCTTTGGCATGGTTTTTTATTTATTTTTTAGACCTTTCTTTTAAAATGGTTAATATTCTGGCTATATTTTTTTTAATAATTCTAATTTCCCTGACATTCTTTACTTTTCCAGCTGAAAGATCAAATCTAAGCTGACGCAATTTTTCACGCCAATCTTGAAGTATTTTTTTTAATTCCGATTCAGTTTTTTCTTTTAATTCTTTTAATTTCATCTTTTAATAACAAACTCTACTCTATATATTGTTTAACGGCTTACAAATTTTGTTTTTATCGGCAATTTATCAGAAGCCTTTTCAAATGCTTCTTTGGCAATTTCCTCTTTTATCCCGTCTAATTCAAAAATGATTCTACCGGGTTTTATCGGAAATACATAATGGTCGACACTTCCTTTTCCACCGCCCATCGGAACCTCGGTCCCTTTTCTGGTTACAGGTTTTTGCGGAAAAATTCTAATCCAAAGCTTACCTCCTTTTTTTAAAAATCTTAAAATGGTTCTTCTGGCTGCTTCAATCTGACGGGAAGTAATCCATTTAGTTTCTAAGCTTTTTAAACCGAAAATCCCGAATGCCAACTCGGCTCCCCTGCTTTCTATTCCTTTTGACCTTCCCTTTCGCCACTTCCTATGTTTAACTTTTTTTGGCATTAATATGGACATGGTAAATTATAAATCATTAATTAAAATTTTTCACCCTTGTAAATCCAAACCTTTATTCCGACAACCCCGTAAGTGCAGTAAGCCCTCGCCTGGGCATAATTAATATCAGCCCGAATGGTCTGACGAGGCAATCTGCCTTCTTTTAGCCATTGCCTTCTGGCAATCTCTGCTCCGTCTAATCTTCCGGCTATTTCTATTCTTGCCCCCTTTACTTCTTTGTTTGTTATAATTTTATTCAAAGCCTGTTTCAAGACTCTTCGACAGGGCATTCTTTTTTCGATTTGTTGAGCGATATATTGAGCTGATAATTCGGCTGACAACCACGGATTTCCAACTTCTCTGATTTCAATTCTTATTTCTTTCTTTTTTAATATTTTTTCCAATTCTTTTTTTAGTTCTTCAACTCCACCTCCCCCTCGGCCAATAATCAGTCCTGGTCTGGCAGTTGAAATAATAATATTTATTCGTCCTGGCGATCTCTCAATCTCAATTTTTTCTACTCCGATTCTTCCTAATCTTTCTTTTAAAAAATCCCTAATTTTAAAATCTTCTTTTAGGTATTCTGAAAAATTTTTTTCATAAAAGCCTCTTGAATCCCAGTCATTAATTGTCTTTATCCGATAAATTTTTGGGTGAACCTTATGCGCCATATTTTAAAATGCTTTTCTTCTAAATATTCTTTTTAAACCTTTTTCTATTTTTGGTCGAGATTTTTCTATTTTTGGCCTCAATTTTGCTTGTCCCGTAGGAACTTTATCTTCTTTCGTGATTTTCTCTGTTTTTGGAGTTTCTTTAAGTTTTTCTACTTTTTCAAACTCTTTCACCTTCTTAATTTTCTTAGCTTTTTTAAGCTCTTTACTTATTTCCTCTAAAATTAATGTTATATGGGAAGTCTTTTTTTGAATTTCTGAAGCCTGTCCCCTGGCTCGAGCCCGCCATCTTTTATATTTTGGACCTTCGTTAACTAAAATTTTTGAGATATATAAATTTCTTTCTTCTAATTGAAAATTATTTTTAGCGTTGGCAATGGCTGATTTTAAAAGCTTCAATAAGTCTTTGGTTGATTTTTTTATGGTGAAATTCAAAATTGTTTTAGCTTCTTCAACGGATTTTCCCCGAATCAAATCGGCAACCAAACGAACTTTTCTTGGAGCTATGCGAAAATAATTTAATTTAGCTAAAACTTGCATATCACTTTTCTTCGGTTTTTACTTCTTTTATTTTTTCAGCTTCTTTTTCAGCCACTTGGGTTTCTAATTCTCTCTGCATTCTTCCGCCGTGGCGGATAAATTTTGTGGTTTGAGCAAACTCTCCTAATTTGTGACCCACCATTTCTTCGCTCACTTTAACGGGAATAAACTCCCTGCCATTGTGAACTCCAAAAGTAAAACCAACCATCTCGGGAGCAATTGTGCAACTCCTAGCCCAAGTCTTTACCACTTCTTTTACTCCGGGTTTCAAATTCTTAATCTTTTTTAATAATTTTTCGTCCACATAAGGACCTTTTTTAAGACTTCTTGCCATATAATTTTATCGCGGTCTGCGAGATATTATTAATTTATCTGTCCATCTCTTTTTTCTTGTTTTAACTCCCAAAGCGTGTTTGCCCCAAGGGGTTTTTGGATATTTCATTCCTCTGGGTGTTTTTCCTTCTCCTCCACCATGAGGGTGATCACATGGGTTCATTGCCGTTCCCCGAACGGTCGGCCTTTTGCCTTTTAATCTGGCTCTCCCTGCTTTTCCGATTATTTCAAAACGATGTTCGGGATGAGAAACTTGGCCCACGGAAGCGAAACAATCGCCATAAATTTTTCTAATTTCTTTAGAAGGCATTTCCAAATGTGTAAATTCGCCTTCCTGAGCCACAACTTTTATTGATATTCCCGCTCCCCGAGCCAACTTTCCGCCTTTTCCAGGTTCTAACTCTACATTGTAAACCTGGATTCCTATTGGGATATTTTTTAATTTCATTCTATTGCCAGGCTGAAATTCTGTTTTTTCATCACAGATTATTTCATCTCCTATTTTTAAATCTTTTGGAGCTAAAATATATTTTTTTTCTTTGTCTTGGTATTCAATCAGAGCTAAAAACGCCGTTCGGTTGGGATCGTATTCTAAAGCAATAACTTTCCCCGGGATTCCCAATTTTTCTTGGCCGAAATCAACAATTCTATAAAGTCTTTTTACTCCTCCCCCTTTGTGGCGAACAGTAATCCTTCCGCTGGAAGCCCTGCCGGCTCTTTTTTTTAGCGACAAAAGTAATCTTTTTTCTGGTTCTTTTTTTGTTAATATTTTAGCTGACATAATTTATCTCGGCATTATTTCTATTTTTTGTCCTTCTTTTATTTTCACAATTGCTTTTTTATATCCTGACTTAAAGCCGGAAATTTTCCCCAACCTTCTTTTCTTTGACAAAACATTAATAATTTTCACCGAAGCCACCTCTACTCCGAATAAATCTTCGATTGCTTTTTTTATTTGAACTTTATTGGTTTGAGGAAAAACTTTAAAAAGATATTGGTTTTTTTCGGCTAAATCTGACGCTTTTTCCGTAACGTGAGGAGTTTTCAATATCTTCCAAGACAAACCCGCTTTTTTTTCTTTTAGTTTCGGAATAGAAGCCACAGCAGGTTTTTCAATTTTAACTTCTTTTTCTCCTTTGCCCTCCGTAGCTTTAGCGGAGGAGGGTTTCTTTTTTCTTTTTTTAAAAACTTCTAAAATTGCCATATTACTTTAAAAAGGTTTCTTTTATTACTTTTAATGCTTCTTTTGACATAATTAAATATTTGAAAGAAAGTAAATCCAAAGCATTTAGGTCCTTGGCTTGAATCGTTTTAATATTAAGAAGATTTCTTGCTGCCAAAATTATTTTTTTATCATTTTCCGGCAAAGCGATCAAACTTTTTTCACCTTTTGAGGGAAGCTTTTTTAAAATGCTTGAAATTTCCTTTGTTTTAGCTGCCTCTAATTTAAATTTATCCAATAATGTCAATAAATTATTTTTAGCTTTGGCGGATAATATCATAAAAAGAGCCAATCTTCGCATTTTTTTTGGAATTTCTTTTTTAAAAACTCTTTCTTTTGTAGGCCCGAAAGTCACTCCTCCGCCCTTCCACAAAGGAGAACGAATTGAACCGTGTCTGGCTCTGCCCGTTCCTTTTTGTCGCCAGGGTTTTTTGCCACCGCCCCTGACTTCTGCCCTATCTTTTGTATGAGCTATCACTTTTCTTCTGTTCGCCATTTGCGAAACAACAACCTGATGAACCAAATCAGGATTTAATTTCACATCAAAAATTTCCTTAGGCAGTAAAGATTCTCCAATCTTTTTTCCATTTTGATCAAGAACTTCATATTTCATATTTTTTAATTAATACTTTTAATTTCTAATAACGTTCCTTTTCTCCCGGGTACCGCCCCTTTCACAGCTAATAAATTATTCTCAAGGTCAATTTTTACTATTTTTAAATTCCTAACCGTTATTCTTTCAAAACCTGCTCGGCCAGGCAACTTTCTACCCTTTACTACTCTTTCAGGGAAAGAACTGCCTACTGAACCAGGGGTTCTTTGTTCGTGCTTTACACCATGAGTGGCATTTCTTCCTGAAAATCCCCATTTCTTTACTACTCCAGCAAAACCTTTTCCTTTGGAAATACCTGAAATTTTAACAATATCCCCTTCTTGAAAAGTTGAAACATCAATTTCATCACCGATCTTGTATTCTCCTCCGCCAGCTGGCGGACCTTGAAATTCTTTTAAATATCTAAATTCTTTTCCTTTCATCGGTTTTTTAATTTTCTTTTTTTTCTCAATTTTTTTAAATCCAACTTGGACAGCTGCGTACTTATCTTTATCTTCCGATTTTATTTGAGTAATAAAACAAGGGCCAGCTTCAATTACCGTTACCGGGATTTGGTTTCCTTTTTCATCAAAAATCTGCGACATTCCAATTTTTTCTCCGAGAATAAATTTCATAAAAAGTGGTCTCCAAAATTACTTTGTAATTTTGGAGGGGTAATAAAAACTGGGCTTAATTGCCCAGTTCTTCAGGCAATTCAAATTATTATATAAAAATTTTTAAGTTTTGTTAATAATCAAATAATTTATCATAATGATTTTTACATCTTTATTTCAATATCCACGCCAGCGGGCAAGGTCAAGTTAGTTAAAGCATCAATGATCTTTTGGTTTGGGTTTAAAATATCAATCAGTCTTTTGTGAACCCTTATCTCAAATTGCTCTCTGGCGTCTTTATGAACGAAACTAGATCTGTTTACCGTATATTTATGGATTTCGGTTGGCAAGGGAACAGGGCCCAAAGTTTCCGCTCCATAACGTAAAACTGTCTCAATAATTTGGCGAGCCGAATTATCAATCACTTTATAATCATAAGCCCGAAGCTTAATTCTGAGCTTCGGCTTCAATTCAGTTTCAACTACTGTTTCAACTATTTTTTTCTTTGGCATCTTAAAAGAACTCAAATCGATCTAATGATACGAATATTAAAAAATTAATATAATTCGTATTCACCAGTATATCGGTATCGATTTATTTAACTACTTTTGTTACAACTCCTGCTCCTACTGTCTTTCCGCCTTCTCTGATTGCGAACCTCTGTTTTTCTTCCATAGCAATCGGCACAATTAATTTAATTTTCAAATTAACGGTATCTCCAGGCATAACCATTTCTGTTCCTTCGGGCAAAACTACATCCCCTGTCACATCAGTGGTTCTGAAATAAAATTGGGGCTTATAACCAGTAAAGAAGGGTGTGTGTCTACCGCCTTCTTCTTTGGTTAAAATATAAACCTCACCTTCGAATTCAGTGTGAGGAGTAATTGAGCCTGGTTTTGCCAAAACTTGACCCCTTTCAACGTCTTCTTTTTTTAATCCTCTTAAAAGTATTCCCACATTATCGCCAGCTCTTCCTTCGTCAAGGGTTTTCTGAAACATTTCAACCGAAACAGCAGTAGTTTTTGTCGTTGGTTTAATACCAACTAATTCAACTTCTTCATTGGCTAAAACTTTTCCTCTTTCAATTCTGCCAGTAGCTACCGTCCCCCTACCGGCGATTGAAAAGACATCCTCAATCGCCATCAAAAAGGGTTTATCAACATCTCTAACTGGCTCTGGAACATAATCGTCCACCGCTTTCATTAAATCTAAAATCGGTTTCGCTGCTTCATCATCAGCTGATTT
>JBGOYX010000001.1:0-16029 GCA_041479865.1 Minisyncoccia bacterium | reverse complement strand
TTTTTGACTTTTATTACCGCTCTGTAAATAAAACGGTCTGGCGTACGATAAGCCAGCCTTCCTCTTTTAGCTCTCTTTGAGGAATAGTTTCTCATTTTATATTAATTTTAAAATCTCTTTGACTTTGTCCGTTTTTTCCCAAGTGAATTCCGGCTCTTCCCTGCCAAAATGACCATAGCAAGCGGTTTTTCTGTAAATCGGCCTGAGCAATTTTAATTGTTTGATAATTCCGCCCGGCGATAAATCAAAAATTCTTGGGATAACCTTAAGTAATTTTTCTTCAGAAACCTTTCCGGTTCCGAAAGTATTAATATAAAAAGAAACCGGCTTTGCTTCACCGATTACGTAAGCCAATCCCACCTGGCATTTTTCGGCTAAATCAGCAGCTACGATGTTTTTGGCGATATAGCGAGCCATATAAGCTCCGGATCTATCAACTTTAGTTGGGTCCTTACCCGAGAAAGAACCTCCTCCGACCGGCACTTCCCCGCCGTAACTATCCATGACAATTTTTCTGCCGCTCATTCCGGTATCAGAAACAGGTCCGCAAATTATGAAACGTTTAGCAATATGATATTTTGTTTTTTTATCCAAAAGTTTCCCGCAAACCGGCTTAATGACTTTTTTAATAATATCTTCCCTAAGTTTATTCCAAGGAACGTCGGGATCGTGGCTGGCGGCGATAACGACATTGTTCAATCTTTTTGCCACTCCGTTTTCATATTCCAAGGTCACCTGGGATTTTCCGTCAGGCCTTAAATAAGGTAAAATTCCTTTTTGCCGCACTTCCGCCAACTTCCTGACTAATTTGTGCGCTAACATTATCGGCAGAGGCATTAATTCCGGAGTTTCATTGCAGGCGTAACCCGTCATGCCGCCCTGGTCTCCCGCTCCCTGTTTTTGCGTTGCCGTTTTTTTCACCAAAAAAGCAATGTCGGGTGATTGTCCCGAAATTGTGTTTAAAACAGCGACCGTTTGGTCATTAAAACCGTATTCGGGTTTTGTATAGCCGATATTTTTAATCACTTCTCTGACCAAATTATTTGTATCAACCCAGGTTTTAGTCGTTATTTCTCCGGCAACAATAACATAACCCCTGCTGACAAAAACTTCGCAGGCTGATCTGGCATATTTATCTTTTTTTAAAATGGCGTCTAAAACCGCGTCGGCAATTTGATCCGCCACTTTGTCTGGATGACCGGGAGCAACCGATTCTGCTGTAATTAAAAGTTTTTTCATTGTAAATTTTTTACCAATCTTTTTTGAGCTTCATCTTTCTCTTTATTTGAAATTTGAGCCCTTTTGATTCCTTTTTCAATCACTTCTATCGTTTTATCATAAATTTCCCTTTCGACAAAATAAGGAGTTCCGTCTTTCCCGCCGTGGGCGAAAGTATACCTCGCCGGATCTTCATAAGAGGGTTTAGCTCCGTAAATTATTTCAGAAACCAGAGACAAAGCCCGAATTGTTTTTGGCCCGATTCCTTTTAATGACAAGAGCTTTTCGAAATTATGCGGATTTTGCTCTTTGGCAAAAGATATAGTTTTTTCCAATCGTTTTGAATCGAATTTTTCTTCAACCACCGGGTGCCAATAAAACTCTTTATTGTATAATTCCATTAAAGTCAGATTTTTTATTTTTTTAGTTTGAATCAGGGCTAAATCTTTCAAAATTTTTTTTGGTTCTTCTTTTATCAATTCGGCTGAAATTTCTTTATTTTTTCTGCTTTCCTTTGAGGTTAAATTCAAAGGATTAACTTTGATATCGGAAATAATCCCGGAATGGGGTTCTTCCACAAAATCATCAACATTTGAAGAAAGCCAGTGGTAGCGGCGGGCGGTCTGGTTTCCAATGTTCATTCCTTGTTGAATAACCATCCACTTACCGGATTTCGTAAATAAAAAATTATGCTGGTAAATCTGGTAGCCGTCCTGAATTAAAGAAGAGTCAACTTTTGCCGCCATTTTTGAGGCGTAAATCAAATCAGGAGCAAATGAAAAGCCTCTGGATATTCCGTAAGCTGTTATTTCTTCCGGCGTTTTTCTTGAAGTCTTCCCCTTACCGCCACAGACATAAATACCCAACCTGTCTTGAACTTCAAAGAGGGCAGATTTTACGGCGCCTAAAGTAGTGGTGGTAAGGCCTGAAGAATTATAATCAAAACCAAGAACGCATCCAAAGCTTTGGAACCAAATGGGGTCGGAAAATCTCTGTAAAACTTCTTCCGCTGAAAATTCCTCTCTGATGGTTAAAATAATACTTCTCGCTAATTTTCTCATTCTCTCAAATAGCCACCTCGGACATTTCCCATAATCCAATGGAACTGTAGCAATTCCCGTTCTCATGTTTTTATTCTAACAAAAACAGTCGCCGAAGGCGACTGTAAATGTTTTAATTTTTCACTTTTATTTATTTCGAGAAACTCTGATTAAACCAGAACAGGGGATAATTTCAATTCCTTTTTTTTCTAACTCGTCTAAAAATAAATTCATTCCTAAAGAATCAGAAGACATGTGACCAGGGATAATTGCGTTAATATTGGCCGCATCAGCCTCTTTCTTGTGTTCTTCGGATTGATGTGTTGCGATTATAGTCCCGACACCAGCAATGGCTAATTTTTCATATATTTTTGGAGTGCCTTCTGTCCCGCCGGTTATTTCAGCAAAAGCAATTTTGCCGCATCGATTTTCTGGCCTACCACCAAAAAGAACCGGCCCCGTTCCAAGCTCTGAAGCTTTTCTATATTCTGAAATTTCTTTTAAAGCTTTTAGAATATCTTCTATATATTCGGGTTTTTTTCTTTCTATTTCTTTTTTTAAAAAAGATGCAACCAAATTATCAGCCGGCGTATGAATATTGACTAAAGAAATGTTCAAAATTTTAGCCGCATCCACTTCTTGATAATGATTAGCTGGGTTTATCTTTCTCGAAATTTCTTCAATTCTTTCTTTCAAAAGACCCTGAGCGACATTAATTGGTACACCATATATTTCCATAACTTCTTCCTGTAAATGCATAACATCATCCAAAGAAGCTAAAGCTCTTCCCAAGGGATGGTGAGAGATTACTAAATCAACTCCTAATTTATCAGCTAATATTAGTTCACCAACCTCAATATCTATCCCAACCAAAACTTTTTTGACATCTTTTCCGGTATCAAAATGAATTCTGGTATCAGAATAAGGATTGATTAGTCTTTCCAGATCAAACTCTTCCTTTTCTTCGGGAGTCATTTTCTCGTACTTTTCTTTGAGACGAGCTAAATTTTTATTTATTCTGTCTTTACCCCGCAAATCCGCCTCAATCCCCATTTTTATTCCTAAACTATATATTTCATTTACGGTCATATTTTTATTTTGGCGGCGAAGCCGCTGAATCAAACTTGTTTATTTCTAATTTTTTAAAAAATTTTTGGTATAAATCATTGATTAATTTTTCCTGCTCTTTTAAATCTAAAATTTCCCGGCGAATCCGGGCTTTTTCCAAACGAATAAATTTTCTGATGCTTTTCGGCAACTTCTTTTTCATAAAAAAGAAAATTATTTGACGATATTCTCATATTATTCGCCTTTGATTACGGCTAGTGGAATTAATCTTACCACTTTTTTTGACAGACCTGTATTATGGACCACTTCTACAACCTTATCAATATTTTTGTAAGCCATTGGCGCTTCTTCGGCAATTCCTCTTAATGACCAGCTTTTCACAATAACTCCCTTTGATTTTAAACTATTTACAACTTCTTGTCCAGAAACTCTTCTCATTGCTTCATGACGAGACATAGTACGTCCTGCGCCATGACAGGTGGAATACCAAGTTTCCCTCCCCTCTTTTTGACCAACTAAAACATAAGAGGCGGTTCCCATTGAGCCTGGAATTAAAACCGGCTGACCAACTTCTTGATATTTTTGGGGTATTTCCGAATTTTCTGGCGGGAAAGCTCTAGTTGCTCCCTTTCGATGAACGCAAAGTTCAACTTCTTTAGAATCAATAATATGTTTTTCAATTTTAGCAATATTATGAGCGACATCATAAAGAGGAATTAATGGCGAAGCTTTTTCTCCTAAAACTGACCTCCAGGCCTTTCTGATAAAATGAGCAATCATTTGACGATTGGCCCAGGCGTAATTCGCTCCACAGGACATTGCTGAAAAATATCTTTTCCCTTCCAAAGAATTAATGGGGCAGGCAGCCAATTCTCTATCTGGCAATTTTATTCCATATTTTCCCATCGCCCGCATCATAATCTTAATATAATCAGTGGCAATTTGATGGCCCAAACCCCTAGAGCCCGTATGAATCATAATAACTATTTGATCCTTAAATAATCCAAAAACTTCAGCAGTTTTTTCATCGAAAATTTCATCAACTTTTTGAATTTCCAAAAAATGATTGCCTGACCCTAAGGTACCGACCTGATCTCGACCTCTGTTTTTAGCGTGTTCGGAAACGGCTGAAATGTCAGCTTGAGGAAGATTTCCGCCTGATTCACAATTTTCCAAATCCTCCTTTTCGCCATAACCCTGTTCAACCAATTTTTTAGCTCCGCCTTCTAAAATCTTTTCAATTTGTTCAATTGTTAATTTAATTTGTCTTCCTTGCCCGAGCCCTGATGGAACTTCTTTTTGAATTTCAGAAGATAACGCATCTAAATAGAACTTGATGTCTTTTATTTTATAATCCGACTTCAAAAGCTTCATTCCGCAGTTGATGTCGTAGCCCACGCCGCCGGGAGAAATAACCCCGTTTTTCATATCCATGGCTGCTACTCCGCCTATGGGGAAACCATAACCTTCGTGCATGTCGGGCATTGCTAAACTATATTTTACAATTCCTGGTAAAGTAGCCACATTAACTAATTGCTCTAAAGACCTATCTTTTAAGCTTTCTTCCAACATTTTTTCCGATATATAAGCATGAGCAGATACTTTCATATCGCTTCTAAAATTTTTCGGTATCTCCCATAGATAATCTTTTATTTTCCTAAAATCTTTTTTAGAAACCATAAAAATTATTTTGGAATTAAATATCAAATAAAACTATAGCTTCCCAAGTTCCAGTTTTGTTTTGATTAATTTCTAGATTGTGATGAGTTACCGCTTTAATGTCTTCTCCGAATCTTTCCGCTTTTTGGCCAATCAGTTCCCCCTCTAAATAATTATCTGATAATTTTGAAAATTTCACACTATTATAAGTTTCTTTATTAACTTGGCTTTGATAAAGAGCTTCGCTCAAAAAATCCACCAATAAGGCCGATAAATCTAAAGATTCAATTTTAATTTCTCTTTTTACTCTTGTTCCAGCTTCAATTTCAGGCTTCATGCTTTCTGACATACCTAAAAGCATATTTAAAAACACTTCTTCTTTCGTTTTGCCGAAAACCTTGATTTTTAAATCCGCTTTGTGCTCTAAGATTTCGTATTTTTTCATAAACTGATATTTTTTAATTCTTCCCTGGCTACTTCTCTGTCGTCCCAGGGAATTTTTTTTGAACCGATAACCATTGTTTGTTCCGTTCCTTTGCCCAGAACTAAAACAATGTCATTTTTTTGAGCCGATTGAAATGCTTTTCTGATGGCTTCCCGACGGTCTAAAATTTTGATAATTGGAGCTTGTGAATTTTTAATCCCTGATTCTATTTGATTAAGAATCACTAAGGGATCTTCTTCATAAGGATCCTCATTTGTTAAAACAATTTGGTCGGAGTATTCTGCCGCAATCTTGCCGAGTTCCGGCCTTTTCCATCTATCGCGGCCACCCCCAGCTGAACCAAAAACAGAAATAATTTTATTATGAGGTAAATCATTTACTAATTTAAAAACTTTTTCAAAAGAATCCGGAGTATGGGCTAAATCAACGATAACGGTAAAATCCTGCCCCTCATCAATTATTTCCATTCGACCAGGAATTCCCTTTACTTTTTCCAGGGCTTTTTTGCAAATTTCCAAATCAACTCCCTGGGATAAACCAATGCAAATCGCGGCTAAGGCGTTATAAATATTAAAATCTCCAAGCAGATTAATTTTGAATTTAGTATTTTGGCGATTAACATCTCCTCTGTTTAATCCATAAGTATATTTCTTTTTAGCCGGAAACTTTAAAAAATAGTCCGAATTTTCATCATCTAAATTTATAATATGAATATCTTTTGCCAGAGCGAAAAGTTTTCCTTTAGCTTCTCTATATTTTTCAAAAGAGCCGTGAGCTTCAATATGTTCTGGGGCTAAATTAGTAAAAACTGCTGCCTTAAAATCAATAAACCTATGGCGATACTGTAAAATTCCCTCTGAAGTCACTTCAATTAAGGCATAATGACATTTATTATCAACCATTTCTCTGAGAAATTTTTGAATAAGAAAACGGCCGGGCATAGTCATATGATAAGGGTTTAGCCATTCTTTTTTGCCGATTTTTAAAGTTAAAGAGGTAACCCAACCAGTTTTAAAACCAGCTTCCTCTAAAATTTTACCAGCCAAATTAACAACCGTCGATTTTCCTTTAGTTCCTGTCACACTAACGACAAATATTTTTTGGGAAGGAAATCGGTAAATAATTGCTCCTAAAAAAGCCAACAAGAAATGATACCAACTTATCAGAAAGGAAGGAGTAAATTTTTTAAGTAAGTCTTTCATTTTTATTTATTCTAACTAAATCTTGAAGAAAAAGGAAATTTAGATTAAAATTAGGCGTATGTTCCATCTAAAATCTCCCTTCAAGCCGACTGGCGATCAACCCCAAGCAATTAAAAAATTAGTTAAAAATTTAAAAGCCGGAGTAAAGCATCAGGTGCTTTTGGGAGTGACGGGCTCGGGGAAAACTTTTATCATGGCTTCAATTATTGAAAAGATTCAAAAGCCGGTTTTAATAATTTCTCACAATAAAACTTTAGCTGCTCAACTATATCAAGAATTTAAAGAATTTTTTCCTGAAAATGCAGTTCATTATTTCGTTTCTTATTATGATTATTATCAGCCCGAGGCCTATATCCCCCAGACCGACACTTACATTAAAAAAGACGCCAAGATAAATGAAGAAATTGACAGGATGCGCCACGCCGCCACCCAAGATTCATTAAACAGAAATGACATTATTATTGTTGCTTCGGTTTCTTGTATTTATAATATTGGTTCGCCAGAGACCTATCAGCAGGTTTCTTTAGAGATTCAATCTGGCCAAAAATTAAAAAGAAGGAATTTTATTTTCCATTTAACTTCGCTCGGTTATCAAAGAAATGATATTGATTTTAAACCAAGTACTTTTCGAGCAAGAGGTGATAATATTGATATTTATTTAGTAACTGGTAAAGAATTTCTTCGAGTTGAATTTTCGGGAAATAAAATTAAAGCACTTTTTACTTCTATTGTTTCTCCCGTTCCTAAATATAAAATGCTTAATACTAAATATAAGTTATTCCCTGCTCACTTTTGGGTTACTCCTCAAGAAAAATTAAATATTGCTATTGAAAATATAAAATTAGAATTAGAAGAGAGATTGAAAAAGCTTCAAAGGCAAAAAAAATTATTAGAAGTTCAAAGATTAAAGCAAAAAACAAATTATGATTTAGAAATGTTAAAAGAAACGGGTTATTGCCACGGTATTGAAAATTATTCACGACATTTGGAATTTAGAAAACCAAACCAAGCGCCCTATACGTTGTTAGATTACTACCCAAAACCCAGCACCAAAGCGAAGCTCGGTGCTGGACCGATCCCGCACCGAAACAGAATTTCTGGTGCGGGGGATTTTTTGGTTTTTATTGACGAGTCCCATATGACCCTACCCCAGCTTCACGCCATGGCAAACCAAGACCGAGCCAGAAAAAAAACTTTAATTGAATACGGATTTCGTCTTCCGTCAGCTGTTGACAACCGACCTTTAAAATTTGAAGAGGTTGAAAAAAAGATTAATCAGGTAATTTATGTCTCAGCCACGCCAACCGAAGAAGAGAAAAATAAAGCGGGGAAATATATTATTGAACAGTTAATCAGGCCCACTGGTCTATTGGAACCGTCAATTGAAATCAAACCTATTAGGAATCAGGTTAAAGATTTAATAGAAGAAATTAAAAAACAAGTTTTAAAAAAACAACGAACTTTCGTTTTAACCTTGACTAAAAGATTATCTGAAGCTCTATCTGATTATCTTTCTGAGGCAGGAATCTCCTGCCAATGGCTCCATTCGGAAATTAAAACTTTGGAGAGACCTCAAATTTTGAAAGATTTAAGAGAAGGAAAATACGACGTTTTGGTCGGAATAAATTTGCTAAGGGAAGGGCTGGATTTACCAGAGGTATCTTTGGTGGCTATTTTAGACGCTGATAAAGAAGGTTTTTTAAGGTCAGAAACAACTCTAATTCAAACAATGGGTCGGGCAACCAGACATGAAGCCGGCCGTGTTATTTTATACGCCGACACAATTACAACCTCAATGAAAAAAGCTATAAATGAAATTGAAAGACGAAGAAAAATCCAAATTATTTACAATAAAAAATATAAAATTATTCCAAGGCCAATTGTCAAAGAAATAAGAGATTGGCCGTTTGCCAATAAAGAAAAAGAGATTACTTCGGAATTCTGGGAAATCAGAGATAAAAAATTATTAGAGAGGGAAATGAAAGTAGCTACCAAAAATCTAGATTTTGAGAGAGCGGCCGAAATTAGAGACTTGATTAAAAAAATAAAATAGTTTAATATAAAAACATTATGGCGATAACCAAATCGGCTAAAAAGGCTTTACGCCAAAGCCTTAGAAGAAAAACCAAAAACTTAATCATTAAGAATAAAGTAAAAAACCTCTTAAAAGAGGTGAAAAAATTGGTTTCTCAAAAAAAGACAGAGGAAGCAAAAAAAATATTATCTAAAGTTTATAAAGCCCTAGATAAAGCAGCGAAAACGGGCGTAATTAAAAAAAACACGGCTGACAGAAAAAAATCAAGGATAGCTAAATTGGTTGTTAAATCCCACTAACTAATAAATCTAAAGCGGTTTCTGGCTTTATTTTTCCCGTTTTAATAGCTAAGTCTACCTCAAATATTTTTTGGTAGATTTTTTTTAATTCTACTAAAGAAAAACTTCTGGCCTGCTCTCTTGTTTTTCTGATAACATAGGGATGCAACTTTAATTTTCCAGCCTTAAATTCGTCTGATTTCACCATTAATAAGTTTCGAAATTGGAAATTAATCATTGAAAGTAAATACAAAGGGGAGTCGCCCTTTTCCAAGTGTTGATGAATCAGTTTTAAGGCCTGTTTTTTATTTTTTACGGCCAAAGAATCAATGGTTTTAAAAATATCGGTATCAACCTTCGGCCTCACTAAAAGCTTAATATCGTCTACTTCTATATCTTTCCTCTTCTTATAGCTGACCAACTTTCTGATTTCGTTTTCCATCTGCCAGAGATTATTACCAACAAATTCAATTAACTTATCTAATGCGGTTTCTTTGATTTTAGTTCCAAAAATTTCAAACTCATTTTCAACCCATTGCTTTAATTTATCTCCTTTCAAAAGATTGAATTCCTGATTCTTTCCGTATTTTTCTAATAATTCAAAAAACTTATCCTTAGAAACCGCC
This sequence comes from Minisyncoccia bacterium, assembly GCA_041479865.1. GTDB lineage: Bacteria > Patescibacteriota > Minisyncoccia > Minisyncoccales > JBGOYX01 > JBGOYX01. The sequence goes on along the minus strand of JBGOYX010000001.1, from coordinate 6,458 downwards.
CCCGCTTCATAAAATAATATAACGTCTTCTGAATTTGCGAATTCTCTGATATTCTTTATAAATTTTTCTTTAAAATTTTTATTCAAAGCGGCGTTTTTAAAAACCATAAACTTTTTTTCTTTAAATATTGAGAGAGAGGAATTTTCGTTTCTGAAATCTTGAAAATCTTTTTCTGCCAAATCAAATAATTTTAAATTCAAGCCGCTTTTATGAATTTTTCTGTAATGGTCAACTATCTCTTTTAATTTTCGTCGGCTCCTGTATGAATCTTCGCCAAAAAGAAAAATAATCATAATTATTTTTTTATAAACTTTTTTAAATAAATAGCGAATAACAAAATTATTACTCCAAAAAGCGTTAATAAGTCAGCAGAAACATATTGTTTCGGTTTGGTTATCAAATTATGGGCCAGTCCTCCAATTAAATAAATAGTGATTCCTGAAGCGATTAAAAAGCTTCTTATTTTTGTGAATTTATCCGTGCTTGTTATACTTAACCAGCCAAACAAACCTAAAACTAAACCGCCAACAAATATTCCATTAATTATTAGGGTGAAGCCTGGGAGAAAATCAATATTCCAAACGACGATCCCCTCGGGACTAAAATAAGGCCGGGGCGGATAAATCCATAAAACAGGCATAGTTAATAAAGCTAAGAATATTAGCAGGGTTAAAATTCTTCGAGTCTTGGTAGGAAAAGTTAAGGTCAAAACAAGGTGACTGAAATATAGAAAACCAATAGCTCCAAATGTACCCGCTAAGGGATGTAAATAACCTGCCATTTTGGAACTAATTGGAATCGACCAAATAGCAATCGCCCAACAAAGAGAAGAACAAGCAATACTAAATAAAAATATTGTAAAATCTCTCAAAAATATTGTTTTTTTCTCTTTCCAAGAAAAAAATACCAAAAATGATGAAACCAATAGCAAAATAGCTGTTAAGTTAAGTGAAATAATGCTTATTGACATAAAAATTTTTAAAAAATAAAGCTATTTTTGGCATTTAGGGCAAAAATGAGCCGACCTGCCACCAATTTTTAATCTTTTGATAACTGTCCCGCAGCGGCTGCATTTTTCTCCAGTTCTCCGATAAACTTTTCTTTCTTTATCAAAATAACCTTGCTCTCCGGTAATTCTACGGAAGTCAGAAAAACTTTCTCCGCCAAGCTCAATCGCTTTTGGCAAAATTTCTTTCATTGCTTGATATGTTTCTTTTAACTCATTATTGCTCAATTTTGAAATATCTCTAAAAGGATGTATCCTTGCCTTCCATAATATCTCATCTGAATAAATATTCCCAATGCCGGCAATTATGCTTTGATCCATTAAAACCTGTTTAATTTTCCCTTTTTTCTTTTTTTCTAATCTCTCTTTGAATTTTTCAAAAGTAAAATTTTTATCCAATGGTTCTGGCCCTAAATTTTTGAACTCTTTTGAATTTTCTAGTTCGGCCTTCCTCCAGAGTTCAATTTTGGCAAATTTTCTTAAATCGGACAGGGCTAGCATTTTCCCGTTATCTAATTTAAAAATTAAATGGATAAATCTATTTATAGGTTCATTAAGCGGTCCTCCATCAAGAGGGAACCACCTCCCATGTTTTATTCTCCATCTGCCATAAAGTAAATGACCTGTTAGCTTTTGATGAATTAAAAGTATTTTTTCTCCCGATAAAGCAATTAAAATGTTTTTACCCCTTCTTCTAACGTTTCCAATCTTTTCCCCGATTATTATTTTTTTGAATTCTTCCAGTTTTTTTGGTCGTTTTATATTTTTTTTAAAATCTGTCCAAAAGCCTTCGATTTTTCGACCGAGAATATTCTTTTTTAAATCCCTAACCGTAGTTTCTACTTCTGGTAGTTCGGGCATCTTATTAATAAATCGAGCACATAATTTATTATGTGCTCTGGTATTTTTTAAAATCTAAAACTATTTTATCTTTCTTCAACGGCCCAAACACATCTATTTCAAAATTGCCTTGATTTTCTCAACAATTTCTCCAGGGGTAAAATGAGCCTTAATCAAATAATCAACCGCTCCGAGCTTTAACCCTTTTTCCACTTCTTCTTTTTGCCCAAGGTTAGACAAAATGATTACCGGAATTGAAGCCGAATTTAAATCTTCTTTTGTCCTTGATAAAACTTCGAAGCCATCAATCCCTGGCAAGATAAGATCAAGTAAAATCAAATCTGGTTTTTCTGTTTTAACCTTTTTAACGCCCTCTTCTCCATCAACTGCCTCAGCAACATCAAATCCTTCGTCGCTAACCTTACGCGAAATTAATTCTCTTAAGAATTTATCGTCTTCAATGATTAGAATTTTCTTTGACATAGGTTTTTAATTTGTTTGAAAATCTTCTAATAAATTATTCTGAGGCAGAAAATTGTTTTTTTACTTTTTCGATTACTTCCTGTGGATCAAATTCTGTTTTTATTAACCAATCTTTTGCTCCCAGCTTTTGAGCCCTATCAATTTCAACTGGCTGTCCCGAATTAGAAATCACAATGATGGGAATTTTTTTTAAGGTATTATCCTTTTGCATCTCCTCCATTACTTCAAAGCCTCCTTTTTTGGGCATAATTATATCTAATAAAACTAAGTCAGGTTTTTCTTCTCGCATTTTCTTTAAACCATCTTCACCGTCTTTAGCAATTAAAACATCGTATCCTTCAAGGGTCAGTTTCCTTTGAAGAAGATTAAGAATAATTTCTTCGTCTTCGACTAATATAATTTTTTTTGTCATATTATTATATTTTATTCCTCAGAAGAAATTTGACAAGTGTATTGTAATGAAAAACGCTTAAGTACTGGTAGTAATCAAACTCCTCCTGGAATGTTAAAACTCTTTTAAAAATTCTGCAAACTCCTCTTTTGTTGGTAAATTAAAATAAAAGGTAGCTCCCTTTCCTTCTTCAGATTCAAACCAAACCTTACCGCCATGAGCCTCAATAATATTTTTAACAATATAAAGACCAAAGCCCGACCCCTCGGTATCCATTCTCATTACATTGGCCCCCCTAAAAAACCTAGTAAAAACCCTTGATTGTTGTTCTTTCGGGATTCCGACCCCCGAATCTTTTATCGAAAAGCCTACTTCTTTTTTACCATATTTTAGGGTAATTGTCACCTTACCTCCGGGCGGGGTATATCTGACAGCATTGTCAAGTAAATTCTGAATGGCTAGTTTTATTTTTTCAACGTCCATCATTATCTTTGGCAACCTTTTTTCTGGTTTTTTAAAATCAACTGTAATATTTTTTCTTTTGATTTCTTCTTCGTAAGATTTTATTACAAATTGACAGATTGGTTCAATTTCGGTGAGGGCTGGCTTATAAAGATATCTTCCTTCTTCGATTCTGGTTACATCTAAAAGAGAATTGATTAAACTTATCATTTTTTCATTGGAACGATAGGTCTTTTCAAGAAAGTCTCGCTGTTCCAAAGTGAGTTCTCCTAAATCTCCATCTAATAACATCCTTATCGTCCATTTTATGGCTGAAAGAGGAGTCCTCAATTGATGGGCAGAAATAGAAACAAATTCGGTTTTCATTTTTTCGATCAATTTTTCTCGGCTTACATCGTGAATGATTATTAAATTTCCTAACTTCTCTTCTCCTTTTAAAATAGGAACAGAACTTATCTCTATAACTAAATTTTCTTTAAGCTGAATTTCTTTTCGAGAAATTTCTTTCGTTTCTTTTAGTAAAATTAGAACTAAAGGTTCAATAGTGGGAAAGGTTTTTAATTCCTGAAGTGTTCTATTAACTATATCTCTTTGTTTAATATCAAAAATTTTTTCTGTTTGGGGATTAATTAAAGAAAGTTTATTTTCTGGATCAAAAACTAATAATCCATCTGTAAAATTATTGATAATCGCCACTGTCTTATTTTTTTCTTCTTCCGCCCTACCTCTTGCCTCTTCCACGTCTTCCAACATATTTAAAAGTGCAATTTGAGCGCTTTTTAAGTCTTTCTCCGTCTTTTTAATATCGCTTAAATCAAAAAGACCGACAAAGTAGCCGATAATTTCTCCCTCTTCGCTTTTTCTTAATATAGTTGAAACGCTTGCCGGAATCTCTTTTTTTTCTTTTGTAAAAATAATCAATTCTTTCGCCCTGACATATCCTTTTCCCAGCGTTTCTTTGGCCAGTTCTTCAAATTCTTTTTTGACTAAAATGTCTTCTGCCGGTTTTCCAATGATTTCTTCTATATTATAACCTGTAATGTTTTCAAAGGCGGGATTAACTTCTAAAATTATCCCGACAGAACTTACGAGGCAAACGGGCAAGGGCAAAAAAGAAAAAAGATCTCTAGCGTAGCTTTCCAGAGAAGTTAAATCTTCAAGCAGGGTAGAAATTTTTTCTTCTTCTTTTTTTGTCGTCATTTTATTAAATATCCGTAATTTTTGTGTTTATTCCCATTTTAACAAGTATTCATGATATTCATTTCCTCGAAAGGTGCATTTGCTTTCCTGGGAATTTATCCGGGAACTCTTTATTATCAAATGCAGAATTCCGCAGAAATAACCCTCCAGGTAGCAACAAACGATGGGATGAACATTAATATTTCTTAACCTTATAATCCCGTATTTTTTTTCTTCATTTAATTCAACCGTGTTCAGTTCTCCAACCGTATAGTGTTTCGCCCAGAGCCGAGGCGCTTCTTTCATAAAAACCCTCTGGACGGAAAGAAAATATCTTACGAAAAGCTTAATAATCAAAGAGGTTTTTGTGGCAAAAAGCCCTATTTCTTTAATTTTTTCATCATCGAATCCAAAAACCTTCTTAATGGCCAGAAGAGAAACGGCCCTTAATCCTATAGGATAAAAATCCATGGTTTTAATCTCTTGAAATTTGATTGGTTGTCCCAATTTTTCCAGTTCGTCTTCCAACTTTTTCAGTCCCTCCTCTCCTTTTTCTTTTAGAACAAATCCCATATCGGTTTTGAGGGTCACCCCCCTTACTTCTCCTTTAGCCTCCATTATTTTTTTAACGGTTTCTTGATTTAATTCTTGGTTCATATTTTTATTTCCATTTTAATAAATATTCATGCTCTTCGTCGCCACGAAAAGAGCATTTTACCTCTTCACAGGTTATTTCTGAGGCTTTTACTAATAACTGTAAAATCCCAGAAAAATAACCCGTCAAATAAAAAGTACAAAAAATAGGATGAAGATTAATACCTTTTAATTTCAAAATCCCGTATTTTTTCTCTTCATTTAATTCAACAGGGACTATCTCTCCGGTGGTCCAATGTTTGCGCCAAATTTTTGGAGATTCTTCTGAAAAAACTTTCTGAATGGAAAAAAAATACTTCATAAAAAACTTAATTATTAAAGATACTTTCGTGGCAAAAAGCCCCATACGGCGGAAATCCTTTTCATCAAAATTAAAAACCTTCTTAATCGCCAAGAGAGAAATAATCCTTAATCCGGCAGGATAAAATTCCATACTTTTAATTTCTTTGTATTTAAGGGGACACCCCAATTTTTCCAGTTCGTCTTCCAACTTTTTCAGTCCCTCCTCGCCTTTTTCTTTCAAAATATACTCTTCGTCGGTTTTTAAAATTACTCCTCTGGCTTTAACTCCAATCTCTAACAATCTTTTAATATTTTCTTTTGAGAGGTCGTCCTCCATATAAATTTAAAATTATTAATATTTTTTATTATCTAAAATGCCCAATTGATTTTTAAGCGCCTTTATTTCCTCTTTAAGTTCTATCATCTTTAATTCTCTCCCAACGGACAATTTCTGAAACTTTTCCAGTTCTTCCATTCTTTCTCGGGTTTCTCTACTTCTTTCTTCAATAATGTCTTCTTGTCTTTCGGTTAAATCTTGCAACTCTCTGGTTCTTGCCTTTACTTTTATTTCCAAAACTTTTCTTGCCTCCTCAACTTCTTCTTGAGCTTTTATCCACCCTTCTTGTTTTTTCCTAAGTGTCGCTGAAAAAGTCCCGTAGTTTTCAATAATAAAAAACAAGACGGCTGCCAGCGAGAAAATTTGAATTATAATGTAGGCTGGGCTTTGAAAATAACCCGGAGAAGGACCAAACATGCTTATGTGGGGTATAATTTGAAAATACTCCAACAATACTAATATTGAATAGAAAGAAATTGCTGAGAAGTATAAAGTCACAACCCTCTTTTTTGACAAAGAATTAGTGGGCCAGGCAAAACAGAACAAATAAAAAATTCCTCCTATCCAGTCCACTCCCCCAAGATAATGAACAATAATGGTTAATAATATAAGATCAACAAAATTATTTCTAAAATGAAAAGTGTATAGCTCCTCTCTGTTTTTTTGGTATTTAATAAGTTGATTATAAAAAGAATAGATTAATATCCAAACAAAAAGAACAATAAAAACAAAAAAGGGTATATTAACCTTCAGAATGAGTTTAGATAATAAAGCCAGGAGGGTAAAAAAAACTAAAATTATCAAAGTTAGCCGAATGTCAGATT